>JBAVOF010000258.1:0-5297 GCA_049691835.1 Polyangiales bacterium | reverse complement strand
TGCGAGCCCGGGGATGTCTGCCAGCAGCTGCGGGAGCTCACGCTGGCGGATCTGGGCGTTGATGTCATTCGCGTTCGCATCCTCATCGGCCACGTCGGCCGTGACGCTGATGTTGCGTCGGCCGTCGGTTCGTTTGATGACGGTGTACGCCTGTCCTCTCTCGATGATGGCCGCCTGTGACAACGGCATCTCACCGCCCGTCGGCGTGCGCACGATGAGCTCCTCCACGTTGTAGAGTGAGTTTCTGTCTTTGAGTGGCAAGCGGACGTACACGCGAACCTCGTCGCGACCGCGCTGTTGGCGAACTGCCTCGGAGCCGAAGAAAGCAGCACGAACCTGGCGGGCTAGCTCGAGCTCCGTCAGGCCCTGTGCGAGGGCAGCATCGGTGAGGCGGAAGTCGAGTTGGTCCTTGCCTTTCGTGACGCCGCTGTCGATGTCACTCAGGCCGCTGTATGACACGATTTCCGACGCCAGGCGTTGTGCCGCAGCCTCTAGCGTCGGCACGTCATCGTGGATCAGTTGAATCTCGATCGGTTTTCCTGGCTCCACGCCCACTTCGTATGCGAACGTCAGCGACTCCGCGCCCGGGATTTCCCCGATCCCTTTTCGCCAGCGCTGAACGAACTGCTGGGTCGTGACGTCGCGATCTCCGGCTTCGATCAGATACGCCATCACGGTGGCGTAGTGGCTTCCCTCGCTCCCGAGCGTGCCCTCGGGGGTCGCCTCCAGCGTGCTCATCGCGCCCACTTCTTCGTAGAGGCCCCTGGAGATCGTTGGCGCTTCCACCTTTGCGCCCTCTTCGTCCATGATCGACTGAGCGACGGCCGCGATCCGGTCCGCGACCCGCGCGGTTTCAGCAACCGGCGTGCCGACCGGCATCTTGAGGTGGGCGGTGATCATGTCGCCTTCGACCTTGGGTAAGAACGTGAACGGAATGCGGCCTGCGACGTACCCCAAGGTCAATACGAGAAGCGCAACGCCCGTCGTGATGGTGAAATAACGCCAAGCCAAAGCCTTCTGCAGGATCGGGGCGTAGGTGTGCTCGATGTGGTGCTCCAACCGGCGCGGCATGTCCAGCTTGGCGACCCAGTGCATGACCCAGAGGTAGGGCGAGAGCACGACCCGGAGCCACCAGGGCATCGGGTGCGAAAGGTGAGCCGGCAGAATGAGTAGTGACTCCGCGAGTGAAATCAGCAGGACCGCGATCACGACGATCGGTATGACGCGGAAGAACTTCCCCATGGGGCCAGGCACCATCAGCATGGGGGCGAACGCGACGCAGGTAGTGAGAATCGCGAAGATCACCGGTTGAGCGACTTCCTTCGTGCCTTGAATCGCCGCCTGCAGACGTCCCTTGCCCTCCATCCTCAGCTGGTAGGTCGCTTCGCCGACGACGATCGCGTCATCGACGACCATACCGAGGGTGATGATGAACGCGAACAGCGAGATCATGTTGATCGACACTTCGCTGGCTGGGAAGAAGAGCAGCGATCCTGCAAACGAGACGGGGATGCCGAGGGTCACCCAGAATGCCAGGCGTGCCTCCAGGAAGAGGCCCAGGGTCAAGAGCACCAGGACGAGGCCGATGCGCGCATTGCCCAGGAGCAGTGAGAGGCGTCCTTCGTACATCTCCGCGGTGTCGAACCAGGGAGCGGCGGCAAGGCCCTCCGGTAAAGAACCCTGGAGCTCCTGTGCGTACTCCTTGGCCGCAGCGGAGACGGTAAGCGGTGTTTCGTTGCCGACGCGGAAAACGTTGATCATGACCGCGCGCTTGCCGTTGTAGGTCGCCTCCTTGTCGATTTCGCGGAAGCCATCCCGTACGGTCGCCACATCGCGAACGCGCACCTGAGAACCATCCGGTTGACTGAGCAGGATGATGTCGCCGAACTCACTCCCACTGTCTCGACGTTCGGTCGTGCGGAGCAGCACCTCGCCGGCCGCGGTCTTCACTCCGCCGCCCGGGAGCTCGACGGACGCAGCGCGCACGCGAGCAGCGACCTCGTCGAGGGTCAGTCCATATTTTCGGAGCTGCGATTGAGGGACTTCGATGCTGATCTCGAGGGGGCGAATCCCGGAGAGCTCGACGTAGGTGATGCGCGGGTCCTGCAAGAGCCCGCGTCGACTGTTCTCTGCCACTGCCCGCAAGGTGGCTTCGTCCACGTCTCCATACAGGACCAGGGAAATCACCTGTTGCCGGTTCGACAGCAAGCTCACCGTGGGCCGTTCGACATCCTCGGGGAATGAGGTGATTCGGTCGATGGCGCTCTTGACGTCGTTGAGTGCGCGGTCCTTGTCCGTGCCGAGAAGGAGCTCGACGAGCGTGCTCGCCTGCCCTTCCATCGCCGTGGAGGTCACCTTCTTCACCCCGTCGATGCCGCGAACCGCTTCTTCAACGGCCAGCACCACGGCTTGCTCGACTTCCGCCGGGCTCGCGCCAGGGTAGACAACGCTGATCGAAACGACATCGAGCTCGACTTCGGGAAACACCTCTTGCTTGATTCCAGAAGCCAGGGTCACGATACCCCCGACGATCAGGATCAGCATCAGGACATTGGAAGCGACCGCGTTCTTCGCCATCCAGGCGATGGGTCCGCGCTCCTTTTCCGGGTCGAAATCGCTCGAATCCGTCATGGGGTCGCCTGGGCCGCTGGCCCGCTCGGCTCGTCGGGAGGCGGCGGTTCGGGCGTTGGCTCCGCCGTGCGGAGCAGCATGTTGGGGATTGGCGTTGCGATGCGGCTCGTCACGATGCGATCGGTCGACTCCAAGCCCTGGGTGACCAGAACCGCGTCCGGTTCCGTCCATGAGATTTCGACTTCACGTATGTCGAGCAGATTCTCATCGTTCATCACGTACACGTTGCGCCCGTTGCGAAGAGCCACCCTGGGAAGGCGAATCGCGTCGTCGATGGGTTCTGCGGTAATGACGACATCGACGAACGATCCGAGAAGCAACGGGAGCTCGCCCGGCTCACCCAGCGGGTCGTCGATGCTGAGCAAGAGCCTGGCCATCGCCCCGGCGGGATCGAGGTCCGGCAGCTGCCGGATCACTTCGGCTGATCGTTCGATGGTTTCAGACCCCACGCGCTGAATGATCTTCGCTTCGGAGCCGGGCGCATCGGGCGTCCGGGCCCGCACCGTTCTGAGGGAGGTGACGGGAACGGAAACCTGCACGTGGTATTCATCGGTGCCGACGAGCCGAGCCACCGAGCTTTGCGGGCTGACGAGCTGGCCTAGGTCGACGGAATCACTGACGACCATGGCATTGAACGGTGCCCGGAGCGTGGTGCGTGCCAAGTCGAGTTGCGCCTTCTTGAGCGAGCTTTGGGCGGCCTTGAGCGCGAGCTTGCTCGACTCGAGCTGGGGTTGACGCTGGGCGAGCGCCCGCTGCTCCTCGGTGACATCCATTTCGCCAAAAGAGGTCCACTCGCGCTTGGCGACCTCACCGCGACGCGACTCGAGGGCGAGCTCCAGCTTGGCCCGGTTGACCTCAGAACGATGGGATTCGACTGCGAGCTCGTAGTCGCGTGGGTCGATGCGAAGGATCGGCTGACCCGTTTTGAATCTGCCCCCAGCCACGAGCTCCGGGCTCTGCCAGATGACGCGGCCACCGAGCTCCGCCTGCAGCACGACCTCCATCGCGGGCACGACGGTGCCCTTGGCATGGAGATCGACTTCGTGCTTACCGCTGCTGATCTGGACGACTTCTACCAGGGTCCCTTCGAGCGGTTTTTCGGCGCGCGGAGGCTCGGGCTTCGTCGCGATCAAAATCACGGCGATGGCGACCGCGGCGACAAACACCCCGACCGAGAGGATCCACTTCAAGCGACGCTCGGTGCGCTTAGTCATCTTCAGGCTCTCCAAACTCGTCAGGCCATGCGCCTCCAAGGGCTCGATAGAGCTGGACGCGATACGAAACCAGTTGCCTACGCGCCGCGACAAGCGTGAGCTCAGAGACCTGTCGTGTCGCCAGCGCGGTAAGCACGGGCAAGAAGTCGCTGAGACCTGCTCGGTAGCGATCTCGAGTCGCCTCGAGGGTCACCTCCGCCAAGCGGAACTCGTCTTCGAGAAACCCGATTCGAGCACGACCTTGGCGTTCGAGCACCAGCGAGCTTTCGACCTCCAGCAAAGCGGTGAGAACCGTTTCGGAATACTGCTCCAACAACGCATCGACCTTCGCACGCCGGGCCCTGATGTCAGAGATGCCACTCATCCCGTCGAACAACGGGACGGTAAGGTCGGCGCCAGTGTTCCAGGTGAAACCTTTGGCCGTGACCGGCTCGGTAGGCAGACCGGCGGTGCCGCCGAGCACGCCCGTGGAGGTAAGCTTGGAACGCAGCCAGGTGTAGGAGGGGATGAAATCGATCGTGAGTTGGGGAAGCCGCGCGCCGACAGCGGCTGCAACCCGGCGATCCTCGGCTTCCACGCGCTTCTGTATGGCCCGGATGTCCGGTCTGGCGTCTAGGAGCGATGCGGGGACCTCAATGGTCGGCGTGGGGCCGATCTCGGGGAGCGTCTTCCCTTCGAGCGGGAACTCTCGGCCGGGCGCCTCGCCGAGCAAGACCGAAAGCCGCTGGACGGTGAGATCGGTTTGTCCTTCGGACACCGCCAGCAAGGCGCGCTGGCTAGCTACACGTTGCCTCTGTTGATGCACGTCGACCGCGGAGTTGAGACCCTCGCGATAGCGGAGCTCGACCAGCTGGAGGAATTGCAGGTCGGTATCGAGTTGTTCTTGAACGACGGCCACTTCGATGCGGGCGTTGATCGAGTCGAACCAGGCTTCGGCGACTTCGGCCGAAATCGCGATGGCCAGAGCCTCTTGATCGAGCCGCACAGCTTCTGCGTCGAGCTGCGCCCCCTGGTGCTCGCGCGCACGGCGCGCGAACAGATCGACCTCGTACGAAACCGGAATCGACCCGTTTGCATCGAGGGTGGTCGTTTCAGCAAACGGCGTAATGTTACGGGCCGCGGCGAACGACCCCCCCGCGCCGATTTGAGGCATTCGTGCGGCACGTGCTCGATTGGCGATGTAGCGGGCCTCCTGCACCCGCGCCCAGCCGGCCCGTACGCTCTGATTGCGCCGGAGTGCCTCTTCGATGAGCGCGGTGAGCGTCGGGTCGCCCATGTGGCGCCACCAACGCACATCGCGAACGGGCTCTTTGTTCGGTTCCGGGGGCGGAGGAGCCTCGTCGCCCTCGGTGTATGTGGCCGGCACCTCGACTGGAGGTGGAATGTCGGTCGGTTTCTTGTAGTTGCAGCCAATCGCCAAAAACGACGCGCCCAGAAGGATCACAATCGCCC
>JBAVOF010000257.1:0-2413 GCA_049691835.1 Polyangiales bacterium | reverse complement strand
GTCATCGTGAACTGGAACGGCGTCGACGTTCCCGAGGAGCTCAAAGCCCTCAAGAAGGGCCGCTACGTGCTCGTCCCAATCGACGAGCCCCCCGAGCTCACCGAAGAGCAAGAGGCGGGCCTCGAGGATGCGATGGCGTCGATTCGCGCAGGGAAGAGCCTCTCGCTCGACGAGGCTCTGGCTCACGCCAAAGCAAGCCTCGAGTAGTACGCATCGTCGTAGCGTCCGAGCCCGATGCCGTTGTCCAGATATCCGTGACCCCCGAAGACGAGACGAGCTCAAACGAAAGCACGCCACTCCCGCCGCCGCCGGCCGATAGCCAACCATGCCGACCAACCCCATCTTGCCGGCAGCCAAGCCGAATGCTAGTTTTTCCATTGGTAGCCATGTTTTTCCTAGGCATGCCGCCGGAGCCATGATGAGCAAGCAATCTCAAATCTCGGCCACCGTTTCGGAGGCCACCAAGGAAAGGCTCGACCGCTTTGTCGAGAGCCGCGGCCTCAAGAAGAACTTCGTGGTGGAGCAGGCGCTGCTCTACTTCATCGAGGCCCGCACGGAGCTTCCCGACGAAGCGCTGGTGCCTGCCCGCCTGGTCCTCGACGACAAAGCCTTCGATCGCATCGCGGAGCTGATCGCGAGCCCACCTGCGCCCACCGAGGCCCTGCGTGAGCTGATGCGTGGCCAAGGCGATTGAGATTCGTCCGCTCGCTCGCGACGACAACCGCAGCGGCTTCTCGTGCGGACAGGACGACCTCGACCGCTTCTTCGAACACTACGCCGGCCAGAACCAATTCAAGCTGGACCTAGCCGTGACCTACGTCGCCGTGGTCGACGAACGAATCGTCGGCTTCGCCGCAGTCGCCGCTTCGTCCATCGAACGCGCACGCGCCGGTTTCCAATTCGAGTCGCGGTTCCCCGACCTAGCGCGGGACCATGTCCCTAGCTTCCGTGAGATCTGGACGGCCGTCCTCGACGAACCGAACCAGGAACCTTTCGATGAGGGCTTCCGCCACTCGGAACTCGGGGATCTGAAGAGACGCCTCGGCCCAAAGGAACTCATCGACCTCTCGGGTCCCCACGGTCGGACTGGCGACTCGGCGATTGGCCACCACCCATCTCAGCTCGTGGACGAACTGGTTGAGCGAGCCTGTGACGCTGCGGTCGCACGTGGTGGTGAGATGGGCTTCGTCGTAGAGCCGACGCACGCGATCGGTGATGTGGGTCGGCACCTTGCGCTCCTGCAACAGCGAGCAGAACCGCTCCGTGAGTGTGCGAGGAAGGTCCGAGAGCTGTGGCTTCTTCACCCCGAAAAGGAGTACCGGAAAGAGAGTGCGATCGTTCACGACGATCACGCATTTGCGCCGCTCCCAGTGAAAGAGGTTGGCGTGCCACGAGTCGAGTGAATCTGCGGCGGGGACTTGCCCCGTTCCGCGCTCCCCCGCCGCCCGCAGCAGCTTCTGTGTGCAATGAAGAACCAACACGGCTTCGAATTCGAACGAAGGCAGGCAACTTCCACCGCCACCGTCCGATAACCAACCATGCACCGCAGACGATGGCGGTTCCACGAAACTGTTTCCGGTGCGAAGCCAGCCCGATCGCTCCTTGACAACCTGACTGCAATTATGGCCTCCGAAGGTGGAGCCATCGCCTGTCCAGATATCCGTGACCCCCGAAGACGAGGGGCCGGACGAAGCTGTCCAGATATCCGGGAGTCCCGCCACCAAGTCCGCACTGAACGATGGGTAAGCCATTGACTTACCCCGCTTGAAAGGCGACACTTCCAATGTCGATCCGCTTCGAGTGGGATCCCACGAAGAACGATGCCAACCAACGAAAGCACGGCCTACGGTTCGAAGACGCGAAGCCGATCTTCATCTGGGAGGCCGATCGCTTCGACGAGCTCGATGAAACCTATCCCGGAGACGAAGCTCGTTTCATCTCCGTTGGCGCAATCCCCCAGGGGCTCATCACGGTCGTGTGGACCGCTCCATCCAACGATGTCGTGCGCATCATCAGCGTACGCCGCGCCAACAAGCACGAGCGACAGCTCTACCTCGCCTACAACGACATCTACTAATGAATGACGACGACCTAGAAATCCCGGAGCTCACCGAACGCGACTTCAAGCACATGATCCGTGCGACCACGCGCCGCCGCATCATGGAGGGCCGAATCGAGTCCGGTAGAGACATCGTGGCGCTCCGAAGGTTCACCAAGCTCAGCCAAAAAGAGTTCGCGCGCGCCCTCGAAATCAGCGTGCACACCCTGCGCAACTGGGAGCAAGGCCGCCGCCAACCCGAAGGCCCCGCCATCGCGCTCCTCAAAATCGCGGCCCGGCACCCCAACATCGTTCGCCGTGCAGCAGGCCGCGGGCCATCCCCCGAGCGCGCAACCCGCTAGCACTGGCCGCGCC
>JBAVOF010000256.1:0-7827 GCA_049691835.1 Polyangiales bacterium | reverse complement strand
GTTCAGGAGGCGCTCCTCGCCACGAGTCCGATCCTGATCCGGTCGCACGACGAGCGACCTGCCGATCGACAGCCGCAAACGACAAAAGCTCGCGGTCCGCCTGCGCAGACGGCCTAAACCGTAGCTCTCGAAGAAACCTCCACTCCCACGGAGTCTCCGGGTTCCCTGATCCTGGTGACTCTGCCAATTCGTCATGCGCAATGTCTGCACCACAATTGCTGCGCTGACGGCGTGCGTCGCCGTGCACGCACAGGTGCGCGCACAGGTAGAGGATCTCGAGTCCACGAGGAAGAAAGCCCCGGTCCTCACGCCCCCATCTCTTCGCCCCGAGGCGCAGATCCATCCGCCCTATCCTGCCGACGCGGACGGACGGCCGGCTCGGGTCCTACTTCGGATTACGATCGATACTGAAGGAAGCGTCTCGGCCGCAGAAGTGCTCAGTATCGATTGCGAGGACGAGCAGGGCAGCCGGTTTGCAGAGCTCGCCCTTGTATACGTTCGCGAGCTCTCCTTCGAGCCCGCAACTCGGGACGGTGTACCGGCTCCGGCGACGGTGCAGTTCGAAGTGCTCTTCGACCCTCCGGATCATGATCACGGCCCGATCAGCGAAAGTGCAGATGAAGAAGTCGCCGCTCGACATGAGCCGGGATTCAGTGCCACCGCGGTGGTCGCTCCCTCGGACATTTCAGCTTCTTCGATCGACATGAGCGGTGATGAAATCCGCCTTCGGCCGTATGTGTCCACCGGCGAGCTGCTGAACGCGGCGCCGGGCTTCTTTGTGATTCAGCACGCCGGTGGTGGGAAGGCGAACCAGTACTTCCTGCGCGGATTCGACGCGGATCACGGCACCGACGTGGCGTTCTTCTTGGACGGTGTTCCGCTCAACTGGGTGAGCCATGGGCATGGTCAAGGCTACACCGACCTCAATTTCATCATCCCGGAGCTGATTCAACGAGTGGAAATTCGCAAAGGCCCGTACCAGGCGGAGTACGGGGATTTCGCGACGGCCGGCGCAATCAACCTGGTTCTCGACGATGAAAAGCCGATGAGCTCGGTGACCGTTGGCGGCGGAACGTACCGCACGTTCCGAGGGGTGGGCATCATCAGCCCCAAAACCGACAAGCTCGAGCCGCTCATCGCCGCGGAGGTGTTCGGGACCGACGGGCCTTTCGAAAATGGAGAGGGCCTTCTACGCGTCAACGTCTTCGCCCGAACCACGTTCAAGCTCCGAGGTGAGACCCGCCTCGCACTGACTGGCATGGCCTATCTCGCTAATTGGAACGCGTCGGGACAAATCCCTTTGCGCGCGGTGGAATCGGGAGACCTCGACTGGTTCGGAAGTATCGACCCCAACGAAGGGGGTCAGAGCCAGCGGTACAGTCTCTACGTAAACGTCGACTCTCCCGCCAGAGCGGGAGCGCAGGGCAAGCGCTCGATTGGGGGCCAAGGCCTCAGTCTCGTGGGTTGGGTGACCCTTTCGAGGTTCGCGCTTTATTCCAATTTCACGTTCTTCGCCAACGACCCCGTGAATGGCGACATGATCAGGCAGGGGGACGAGCGCACCGCGTTCGGCTTGCGCGCAAAGTACGGTTTCGCACACCGCTTCAGCAGGGTGATGCTCAAGTCTCGGATGGGCGCAAGCTTCCGTTTCGATGCGATCGACAACTCGCTTCAACATGCCCCTGGTCGGGAAATAACCACCACCGAGGTCGATGCAGACATCAGCGAAGGCGGACTCGGCCTCTTTGGTGAAGAGGAGCTCGCATGGAAATGGCTGCGCCTGATCGCCGGGCTTCGATTCGATTACTTTGGCTTCGACGTGACCGACAGTCTGGAGGACACGGCGACGCTGGACACGATGACCAGCGGCGAGGAGGCACAGGCGATCGTGCTACCCAAAGCGAGCGTTATCGTGCATCCCATCGAACCGTTGGAGCTCTTCTTCAATTTCGGCCGGGGGTTCCACTCGAACGATGCGCGCGGGGTGGTCCTGGGCACCGATCCCGTAACCCCGCTCGCGGCGGCGCTCGGCTGGGAGCTCGGAGCGCGGGTGCTCGCGTGGGAGCGACTCCAACTCTCGACGACATTCTTCTGGCTCAACCTCGACAGCGAGGTGGTATGGATCGGAGACGAAGGCACGACTGAAGCCAGCGGCGAGACGCAACGGTTTGGCGTCGAAGCACAGTTTCGACTCGAAGTCCTCCCCTGGCTGCTCGCGGATCTCGACGCGACCTGGGTCCACGCCGAGTTCGTGAACAACCCGGGCAACGCCAACGCCGTCGCGCTGGCGCCGGAGTTGCTAATCAGCGGCGGACTGAGCGCACGTGATCCCCGCACGGGGCTGTCGGGCCGCCTGGGGGTCTTCTACATCGCCGATCGACCCGCGACCGAGGACCGGTTCTTGACCGCCGAAGGCTTCGTTCGAGTGGACGCCTCGTTCGGTTGGGAGAACCGTCGATTCGGGGTGAAAGCCCAGATCCTCAACCTGATCAATACACGCTGGCGCCAAGCCCAATTCGCCACCGTCGGGCGGCTCCCCGGGGAGGACAGCCCCGCAGATTGCCCGAGCGGGACGAGACCCGTCATAGACCCGGACGGTGGCTTTGTCGGCTGCGAAGACCTCCACTTCACCCCGGGTTGGCCGATTTTCGTGCAATTCATGGGCACCGTGAAGTTCTGACTGCTGTCGAAGAGGCCTCGGCTTGATTTCTCTCTACCATTTGGTAGGCATTTGACGACCAAATGGTAGAGACGATGGATGTGCGTGCGCAGATACTGACCCAGGCGACCCGGCTGTTCGCCGAGCAGGGGTACGATGGCACTTCGGTTCAACAGATCGCCGAAGCCGTTGGGATTCGAAAACCGAGCCTGCTCTACCATTTCAGATCCAAGGACACCCTTCGGGAGAACGTGCTCGCCGAGATGCTGGCGCACTGGAACACGGTGTTGCCAGGGCTGCTGTTGAAAGCCTCGACGGAGGAGCGCTTCGACGCGACGATGGAAGCGCTGAGCGAGTTCTTCATCGAGGACCCGGACCGCGCACGTCTCTTCCTTCGGGAAACGCTGGACCGACCGGAGCAGATGAAAGCGATGCTTTCTCAATTCGTGCGTCCCTGGGTGGAGCTTCTCGGTGCTCAACTCGATCGCGCCAAGAAGCAGGGCTTGGTTCTGCCAGATGTCGACCCGCAAGCGTACGCGGTCGAAGTGATCACGATGGCGGTCGCCGGAACGGCCGTCATCGATACGTTACAAGTGGTTCTGCCGGACGACCCGACCCGAGGCATCACGCGAAAGCGTCATGCGCGCGAGCTGATCCGCATTGCACGCGCGAGCCTGTACACAAAGAGAGAAGGCGAGAAGTAATCATGGCCAATTTCTTCAAAGACAACGACGATCTCCAATACTACTTCGACAAGGGGATCGACTGGGACCCGATCGTTCGCATCACCGAGCACGACTTCGCCGACGCAGACGGGGACGGTTTTAGCACCACGGAAGAGGCGGTGGCCTTCTACCGAGACATCGTCGAGATGTTCGGGCAATTCACGGCGGAAGAGATCAAGCCGTACGAGAAAGAAATCGATGAAAAAGGCGTGGCGCTCGTAGATGGCGAGGTCGTCTTCCCGGAGCGGCTCGCCGAGATTTTCGAGAAAATAAACGCGCTCGACCTACACGGTCTTCCCCTGCCTCGCGAGCTCGGCGGCATGAACGCCCCATTGCTCGTCTACTTCATCAACAGCGAGATGATGGCGAGGGCCGACGTCTCCGCGATGGCCCACCATGGGTTCCATGCGGGCATGGCGATGGCCGCGCTCGTGCTCTCGGCAACCGAGGGGAGCACCGACATCGATCCCAAGACCGGCCGAATCAAAGCGACCCGATGGGAGAAGGCCATCAAGGAAATCGCCGCTGGCAAGGCCTGGGGCTGCATGGACATCACCGAGCCCGACGCAGGGTCGGACATGGCCGCGCTCAGGGCTGTCGGGGAGCAGGACGCGGACGGAAACTGGTACGTCACCGGCGAGAAGATCTTCATCACATCCGGACATGGGAAGTATCATTTCGTGATCGCGCGCACCGAGGACGAGGACCCTGGGGATGCGACCGGAGGGCTCAGCGGGCTTTCGATGTTCATGGTGCAAACGTACGAGGAAGATGCGGACGGGAACCGCAATCGCATCGTCCAACTGAGCCGGGTCGAGGAGAAGCTCGGGCACCACGGCTCGGCGACCTGTGGTCTCGTTTTCGACAGGGCGCCGGCCGACCTCGTTGGCCGACGGGGCGAGGGCTTCAAGTACATGCTGACTCTGATGAACAATGCGCGGCTCGGTGTCGGCTTCGAGTGTCTCGGGCTCAGCGAGTCGGCATACCAGGCTGCCGTGGAGTACGCCGCCGAGCGCAGCTCGATGGGCAAGCCGATTGCTCGTCACGAGATGATCGCCGAATACCTGGAAACGATGAGGACCGAGATTCAGGGCGTTCGAGCCATGGCCATGGCTGCAGGTTTTCACGAGGAGTTGGGACAAAAACTGGCGCTCGCCATCCGCTACGGCGATCTCGACGAGGCCTCTCGGCAGCAGATGAAGCGACTGATGAGATCGCACCAGAAGAAGTCGCGCCGAATCACTCCGCTCCTCAAGTACTTCGGCGCCGAGAAGGCAGTCGAGCACGCACGAACGGCACTTCAAATCCATGGTGGGAACGGCTACATCACCGAGTACCTCCCAGAAAAGCTGCTTCGGGATGCGCTCGTCATGCCGATCTATGAGGGCACGAGTCAGATCCAGGCCTTGATGGCCATGAAGGACACCCTAGGAGGGATCATCAAGAATCCACAGGCATTCGTCCGCCGCTTGGCACAGGCTCGTTGGCGTTCCGTTTCGAGCCGCGATCCCCTCGAACGGCGGGTCGCGCAGCTACAGTCGCTGTCCCTCAGCGCACAGCAACACCTGGTCTTGAAGACCGCAGGCGACAAGGTGAAGGGCCTACGCGGCAAACCGATCAGCGACTGGTCCGATGAGCTCACGAAGAACTGGAACCCGAAGCGCGACTTCGCGTTTGCGATGCTCCACGCCGAGCGGCTGATTCAGCTCCTCGGCGAAACCGCGATTGCTGAGCTCCTGCTCGAGCAAGCGAGGAAGCATGCCGAGCGAGCCGAGGTTCTCGAACGCCATCTCGAGCGGGCGGAACCCAAAGCCCGTTACCTGCACGACCAAATCACGACGACAGGGCAGCGGCTCCTCGCGCGGTTGTCACCGAGAGCGCGTGAGACGACGAGCCAAGCCGCGGAGTGAGCTGAGCGAAAGCGGACCTTTGGACCCGAGGCTCAGATACCAATCGTTGTCCACGTACCACTCGTGCGTGCGGCGGATGCCCTCGGCGAGGTCGACCTCGGCTACGAAGCCGAAGTCCCTGCGTGCCGCGTCGCCAACGCAGGTCCACGCTTGTTGGGCACCCATTTTCGCTTTTTGCAGGTTGAGAAGCCTGGGTTTCTTGTCGATCCGCGAAGCGATCTCCCCGCCAATTGCTGCGGCCGTGACGAGTTGTTCCGGCAACGAAAGCGTTCGGACCGGTCGGCCTACGGCTCGGACCACCTCGGACTGAAACTGTTCCCAGGTAACCTGCTCGTCACTGGTGAGAAAGTAACCTCTGCCTACGCTCTTCTGATGCTGTGAGGCCAAAATGATTCCCCGAATGCAATCGTCCACGTAGATGATCGACATGCATCGCGCGCGATTGCCGAAGAACAGGTTCCAGCCCAGCATCGCGCTCTTGAACAAGTTGAAGTAATCGACATCGCCCGGGCCGTAGACGCCAGACGGGCGTACGATCGTCCAGGGGACGCCGCCGGCCTCGTCCTCGACGAGCTGCTCCGCTTCCAGTTTACTCTGACCGTAGTGCTCGATCGGTCGAGGTGGATCTTGTTCGCAATGAGGGGCCGAAGTAGCCGACGGCCCGTACGAGACCAGGGACGAGACGAACACGAAGCGCTTGATGTTGGGATGCTCCCGGCGAACTGCATCGAGCAGATTTCGCGTCGGCATGACGTTGCCGCGTTGAAAGTCGTCATACGAGGTGCCCTTGGTCACGCCTGCAACGTGCAGCAGGTAGTCGGGCTTCTCGGCGCGGACGACGCGCTCGAGGTCCGCTACGCGTCCGTACTCGGCTTGCACCGAGCGACCAATCGTCGAAGGTGGGGAGCCGGGCCTGCGAATTGCGACCACGTCGGAGCCGGAGGCGACGAGCGCGTCCCTGAGCCGGCTTCCTATGAAACCGCTTGCACCTGTGATCAGTACCTTCCCGTCGAGTCTGGGCATAGTCATCGATTCCTCGTGCCCTGCGCGCGACCAATTTGCAAGCCCGATTGACGCCGGACCGGTGCTGAGAAACGCTACGAGCCATGACTGGGAGCTTCCAAACGATCTCTCCGGTAGACGGAAGCGTCGTATTCGAGCGCGCCCTGGCGGGGGCGGACGAGATCGAACGAACTCTGGCGACGGCGAGTAAAGCCTTTCAATCGTGGCGACAGCTCGATCTCGAAAAACGATGCAGGATGGTCCGGCGTTTCGTGGAGCTCGCCGTGCATGACGCCGACGCCGTTGCACGTGAGCTTACCATGCAGATGGGCCGTCCGATCGCAGACGGCGCTGGAGAGGTCGGCGGATGGCTGCTCCGCGGACGGACGATGATCGACCTCGCGCCACAGGCACTGGCAGACATCGAGCTCGACGCCCGTTCGGGGTTTACCCGTTTCATTCGGCGGGAACCACTTGGTGTCGTCCTGGTCGTCGCGCCATGGAACTATCCCTGGTTGACGGCCGTGAACGCCTTGGTGCCAGCGCTGGTAGCCGGTAACGCGGTCGTGCTCAAGCACTCCGAGCAGACTCCGCTTGTAGCCGAACGGATCGGGCGAGCCGCGAAGGAAGCCGGGCTACCCGACGGCGTCCTGCAGATCATCTATCTTGATCATGCTGGCGTGGCCGCCGTGATCGGTGACTCGCGAATCGACTTCGTCGCGTTCACGGGTTCCGTCGAGGGCGGCCATGCGATACAGCGAGCCGCGTCGCAGCGGTTCATCGGAGCCGCGCTGGAGCTCGGCGGAAAGGACCCCGCTTACGTTTGCGGCGATGCGGACGTGGTACGTTCGGCCGCAAATCTAGTCGATGGCTCGTTCTACAACGCCGGACAATCCTGCTGCGGCATCGAGCGAATCTACGTGCATCGCGAGGTTTACGATGCCTTCCTCGACACCTTCACGTCGATCGCCAACCAACTCGTGCTCGGAGACCCACGAGATTCCTCGACGACCCTGGGCCCGGTGGTCCGGATCCGCAACGCGCAGTCCATTCAGGCGCAGATCGACGAAGCGCTTGCGTCGGGCGCGCGCGGCCTGCTCGACCCGGCTCGGTTCCCGGAGACCAAGCGCGGCCTGCCATACATGGCGCCGCAAGCTTTGGTCGACGTCGATCACTCGATGCGGATCATGACCGAGGAGACCTTCGGCCCAGTGGTTGGTATCATGCAGGTCCGAGACGATGCCGAAGCGATCGCGCTGATGAATGATAGTCGCTACGGGCTCACGGCGTCCGTGTGGACGAGTGATCTCGAACGCGCGCAATGGATAGGCGAACGCGTCGAGACCGGAACCTGGTTCCTGAACCGATGCGATTACCTCGATCCCGAGCTTGCCTGGGTGGGCATCAAGGATTCGGGGCGCGGATGCAGCTTGTCGACTCTGGGTTACGCACAACTCACCCGACCCAAATCGTTTCATCTGCGCCATGCTCCAGGATAGCCTGGCCATCGGTCCGCGTATCGCTATAGTCG
>JBAVOF010000255.1:0-1546 GCA_049691835.1 Polyangiales bacterium | reverse complement strand
GGGTCGAGCAGCACTGCGGCACCATGAAAAACTCCGACGAGGAAAAGTGGACCAGCGACATTCCCGATCCACTTGGTCGAAACCTCCAGCACATCTGCCGCAAGCTTGGTGTTACCGAGCACTCGCGCAATTCCATAGACACTGGCGCCGCTGATCGCGATCGTCCCGGAGACGAATTGCCACAAGAGCCGATTGATCTCCATCCCTTGCGCCATCTTCCCGAAGTATCCCGCGCGTGCCTCGAACAATTTTTGGCGCGCCGCCGGGTCCGTGACTATGAGGATGGCGGTGGCGGCGTCCAAACCGCCTTTCAGCCAGGTGATTCCGTCCGCGAAGTTCATCTTCATTGCGGGCGCGACCGGCTCTGGGATAAACGGGGATGTCTCACGCGTGAACTCCTTGACCCAGGCCTGCATCTGCTGGTCAAAGGTCTCCTTCAATTGGCTCGTGCCGAATTTCGCAGTGAGGCGCCGGGCCACCGCGGCCAGTTGGTCCAGAGTCGCAGCAGCTTTGACGGCGCCGGCCTTGGCCATTTCTTCCTCGGTCGTCGCACCGGGTTTGGCTCGCGTCATACGTTCCTTTTCCACACCAGCCTCCAGCATCTCGGTCACCTCCTCCCTGGCGGCCCGCCGTGTGAACTCCTCAATCTTGGCTTTGTAACGCGTCACAAGCCTTGCGTTTACGCCACCCGCCGCCTCGACCGCTTTGACAATCGGCGCCGTCTCAGCCACGGCTTGTGTGATGTGCGTCCGGGCCATCGAGCCTTCGACGATGGTTTGAATGCCGTGCTTGTCGGTCACCTTTTCGTTCGTGATCTGGAACCACCACCACAACAGGTCCACGTATTCCTTCTTGGTTACGCTTTTCGTCTCCCGGATGTAGTACAGCGGGTGTACCGACGCCAGCCCGCTGATATCGCCGAAGTAGTCGGTTGCGGACATGATGTTGACGATGGCATCGAGCACGTCCGCCGGCGTATCGACTGTGCCGATGTATTCTGCTGGCATCTCGATCTCAGCCGGGGGAGCAGGCTGACGCTGCACCTTACGGGCGACGGCGCCCCCTTCCGCCAGAGGCTGCGAAATGGCTGACCCACCACAGCTTTCATTGTTTTGACCAAGTCTATTTCCATCTGCCCCCGACTGCTGCATCACGTGCGCGAGCTCATGGGCAAGCAACCGCCTTCCCTCGTGCGTTTCAGGGGCAAACCGACCCGCGCCAAACACAATGTCGTGCCCCACTGTGTACGCATGGGCATTCACGTCCCGCGCCGATTGCTCACCGGACGCGCCGGAATGCAGGCGCACTCGGGAAAAATCATGGCCGAAACGCTGCTCCATGTCCTGCCGTAACGCCGGTTCCAGCGGCCTGCCTGAGTTTGCGAGGGCGCGATCGACGCTGGCGGGGGCCATACCGGTTTCGCCAATCGCTTTCTCGGCGAAGCGCTGGATGCGCGGTGGTGTGCCCCTAACCGCAGGATTTGGCGACGCTGCCATCACCTTATCCGCAACTCGATCCGCCTCGCGTTCGCATGGATCTTCAGATG
>JBAVOF010000254.1:0-1871 GCA_049691835.1 Polyangiales bacterium | reverse complement strand
CGACGCGCTCGGTCGCCGGATTGGTAAGGTGCGTGACGGAAACCTCGAAAAAGGCTGGCTCTACGCCGATGCCCTGAACCCCATCGCCGAGCTCGATGGCGCAGGCCATGTGCGGGCGACGTTCCTTTACGGGACTCGGGCGCACGTCCCCGACGCGATGGTCATGACCGATGGCACCGTGTATCGTTTCATCACGGACCACTTGGGGAGCGTGCGGTTGGTGGTGAATGTGGAGACGGGAGAGGTCGCAGAGCGCATGGACTACGATGCGTTTGGACGGGTGCTCAGCGACACCAATCCAGGCTTCCAACCGTTTGGCTTTGCAGGCGGTCTCTACGACGACGACACCCGGCTCGTGCGCTTTGGGGCGCGGGACTATGACGCGTACAGCGGGCGGTGGACGGCGAAGGATCTCTTGCTGTTCGACGATGGAGCGAACCTCTACGTGTACGCCGGAAGTGATCCGATCAACTTTGTCGATCCTGAAGGGACCGATGCGCTCGACATCGCGAACGCACTGGATGACTCGGCACTTGTGGACTACGCGGCGGGAATCGGCGATGCGCTCCTGTTGGGATTCGGTGATGAACTGCGCGACCTGAGTGGCGGTGACGGCGCTATCGATGAGTGCTCGACCGCGTATCGTGCAGGCGCCTGGACGAGTTTCGTGTTCGGCGTTGGCCGTCTGGGCTACGCTGCTGCGGCAAAAGCGATTTCGATTGGCGCGTCCTCAGGAGCTACCGCAAGCGCTGGACGAGAGGCGATCAAGAACTGGGGCCGGTTCGGATTGGCCAAGGACTGGAGGAAATTCGACCCCGCTGGCAAGAGTGACGCGGTCCTCCGGGCAGGGGCAGGAAAGACGAACTTCGGCGTGAATGCGTACGGCGCCGGAGTTGCCGCAGCTGGTGCGTACGGCGGAAGCGGCTGTGGATGCCCGTAATCAGCGTCGGAGGCTCTCATGAGGACGTATCCCAGGCTTGATGAGCGCACCGGACGAGTTGTCGGGTGCGAGATCGACAACGTGTACATTGGTCTTTCGGCGCTCGGAAGGACTCTGTGCAGTGTGGATGGGGTCACCGACGTTCGTCGGCGCAAGCCCTTCAGCAAGTGGGAAGAGATCCACCTGTGGTTCAGGTACAAGGGCACTGAGTGCGTCGTCTGGGAGCCGTACGGGGACAGCAGTCGTTACTGGATCGGCCAAAGTAACTCGCCTGAACCAGTTGACATCGCGGCGATCGAGGAAGCGTTCAAGCACTATAAGCCCCCCCTGCACCGGCAAGTTCTTGGTGACATTTCGACTCTGCACTTCTTGAAGAAGCTGCTCGGGCGTGATGATGAGTGGCGTCGGGTTAATCCGCCCCCGCCTTGAACCCCATCACCACGCCTACGCCCCTCACCACACCCTATCAGCGGCGGGCTGCCGGGCACGCTGCTCGAGGAGTACGCCTACGACGGCAACGGCAACCGGCAAAAGGCCTTGTCCAACTACCCGGGCGCCGTTCCGCTCGATGCGGAGTTCCCGACTAGCATTCGTTGCACGGAACCCTCCGGCGACGCCCCCGCGAACGACCAAGACCAGCTCTGCGAGTACGGCGGCTACACGTACACGTACAACGCTCGCGGGCAGCTCGACACCAAGAGCGATGGGGCCGCCACCACGACCTACACCTACGATGGTCTCGGGCGCCTGCAGGGTGTCAGCGAGCCGGGCATGGACCTCCACTACGTCCTCGACGCGCTCGGCCGCCGGATTGGTAAGATACGTGACGGAAACCTCGAAAAGGGCTGGCTCTACGCGGACGCCCTGAACCCCATCGCGCAGCTCGATAGCAGTGGAAATGTCGAGGCGACCTTCATCTACGGCACCCGCG
>JBAVOF010000253.1:0-5837 GCA_049691835.1 Polyangiales bacterium | reverse complement strand
GCCCATGCCGATCAGGGCATCGGCAACCTGGTTGAGGCTCCTCGCTTGGCGGCTACCGTTGCGAAGCGCCGTTTCGATCGCGTCCGAGAGGTCTCGCCCGAGCGGCTCACCCGCCTCGGCGGCGCGGGTGGCCGGAGCAGGAGGCTCTCTGCGGGGACGATTTTGAGGAACCTGAGCAAGTGGAGGACGTCGTTCTGGACGCGCTTCAGCGCTCGGACCGTTGTCGTTGTCGCGCTCGCGTCGACGGCGTGGACGCCGCTTACGGGGTTTGCGACCGTCTCGGGTGTCGCCGTCCAGGTTTGCGAGGATTAGCTCGTCGTCGTCGTCCTCTTCCGGGAATACTTCGGAGCCGGGGAGATCCGGCGCTGCGATGCGTGGCTCCACCTCGTCCTCCGTCGATTCCTCTTCTTCCTCCACGTCGACGTCCAGGTCCATGGCCTCCGGCGCATCGCTGTCTGATTCGACTTCGTCGAGGTCGTCGACGACGTCCTCGGGGAATTCTCGAAGGGCGAAGACACCGGGCTTGACCTTGAGAATCGGAGCGTCGCCGCGGTCTTTCTTGACCATGGTTGCGAGCCGCGAGCTCATGGTGGTTTCGGGTGTCTTACCGACGTGCGATAGGAGGTTTCGCTCGATCGCGATTTCGGTGATTTTCTTGTAGTGGAGGGGTTTGCCGACCGAGCGGAGAACCTCCACGGCTGCTTCCGTGAATGTCATTGTTCTTGTCGTTCCTGTCTCTCCGATGGGCGATGTCGGATGGCGGATGGGACTTCGCGACGGGGAGCGTTTCATCGCTCCACCCGCGCATTGCCCCGTTGCCCAAAGGGCTATCAGCCATGCTCGTTCGCACTCAGACCGGACAAAAGCGGTTGTGATTGAATGGGTTGATGGGTCCGTGGACCCCTTTCTTCTCTCTCGGTTACCACCCGGCCCGGGTCAAAGCAACGAAACCGACCCTCAAAAGGACCCCAAACACCTCTTTACCTACCTCGGCATCAGACCAGATTTGGGGTTACCCGGCCAAATCCCAGTGGATTTGACTTCGCCGAGAGGCGGGGCCATAGGGCGCGTCTGCGGGTAACTTGGCTCAGACCGATCGCCACTGTTAAAGCGGGATGGGTATGGACTGGGGGTCTAACGTGTCAGGCGGGCGCCACGGCTGTGGCACACCGGACACGAGATCGGGAACCGCCCACCGCGTTTTCGGGGCGAAGCGGATTTGGCCCGTTCTTCGCATGGGTACCGCGTCGAGGAGATTTGCATGAAGCAAAAAGAGATCGGGATATTGCTTGGGGGTGTGAGCGCGGAGCGCGAGATCTCCCTAAAGACCGGTGAGGCCATATTCGAGGCGCTAAAGGCACGCGGATACCGTGTGCAGAAAGTGTTCGTGGACGCGGATATCGACCGCGTCTTGCGCCAGACCAGCATCGACGTCGCCGTGATCGCCCTTCACGGAACCTATGGTGAAGACGGTTGCATCCAAGGGATGCTCGAGACGATGGGTATTCCGTACACTGGCTCTGGTGTGCTTGCGAGCGCCCTAGCGATGGACAAGGTGAAGAGCAAAGAGTTGTTCCGCCTCTACAACGTGCCTACGCCTTCGTACTACACCGTGCGGCGCGGTGACTTGGAACGCCTGGAAGAGATTCACGGCTCGTTCGGGTTTCCCAGCTTCGTCAAACCCCGAAGCGGCGGGTCCAGCGTCGGCGCCGGAGAGGCCAAGAGCCTCGCAGAGCTGAAACAGCGCTGCGAAGAGGCTGCGCGCTTCGACGAATGGATCCTCGTGGAGCGTCTGATCCGTGGCAGAGAGGTGGCCGTCGGCCTTCTGGACGGCAATGCGCTCGGCGCCATCGAGATCGAGCCGAAGGGCGGCTTTTACGACTACAAGTCGAAGTACCAGAAGGGACAGAGCCAGTACCACTTCCCTGCCCGCCTCTCTGCCGCACGCTATCAGGGTGTCCTGCATCTCGCGGAGCGCGCGGTGCATGCGGTCGGTGCGACGGGCGCGTCGCGGGTCGATCTGCTGGTGACCCCGGACGAGAATGAATACGTGTTGGAGGTCAACACCCTTCCGGGGATGACCCCCACCTCGCTGTTGCCGAAGATCGCGGCCGGCGCGGGCTATGACTTTGGAAGCCTTTGCGAGGCGATATTGGAGCGGGCTGCCTTGCACCTGGGTGAAGGTCTACCGAGTGTTCCCGAGTCCGAACGCGCGAGCCTCGCGACGGGCAGGCTTCCGATCGCGGCTGCGGAATAGTCATTGTTGACAATTCCGATGTGGGAACCCATAGATCCCACTCGGTGAAGCTCTCGAACAAAGGCAGGTACGGCGTCCGCGCTATTTTCGACATTGCCTTTCACAGCGGTGGAAAGGCGACACAGATCAAAGATATCTCGCGGCGGCAAGCCATTCCGCCCCGCTTTCTCGAGCAGATTTTTCAAGACCTGAAGCGGGCGGGGCTGGTGACCTCGAAGCGCGGTCCTCGCGGCGGCTACGCGCTGGCGATGGATGCCGATGATGTTCGTTTGGGCGACATCGTGCGCGCCCTAGAGGGACCTGTCGATCTGGCCGGCTCCGACACGAATGACACTGCCGACGAGACGAGCCGGGCCGTCACCGAGAACGTGTTCTCCGAGCTTTCGGACAACATCGAGGCGTGCTTCGACGCCGTCACGATCCAAGATCTCTGTGATCGGGGCGACGCACACGGTGTTCGTCGTGCGCCTCCACGACGCTACGTGTATTCGATCTGATGTCCGCACCCGTCGTCGATAGTGTTCTCAATCTCGTTGGCGAAACGCCGGTCGTTCGCCTTCGTCGACTCTCGCCTCACGGCGGAGCGACGATTTGGGGCAAGTGCGAGCATCTCAATCCCGGCGGCTCGGTGAAAGACCGCATTTGTTTGTCCATGATCGAAGCCGCTGAAGCACAGGGGCGTTTGCAGCCGGGGGACACCATCGTCGAGCCCACGAGCGGGAATACCGGCATCGGTCTCGCACTGGTTTGCGCTCGCAAAGGCTATAAGCTCGTCCTCACGATGCCCGCGAGTATGTCACTCGAACGACGAGCATTGCTCGAGGCGTATGGTGTCGAAATACTTCTCACCGAACCGGACCGTGTGATGGAAGGCGCGATGGAGGCTGCGCGGCGTGTGGTGGCGGAGCGGGGAGCGTTCATGCCGGAACAGTTCTCGAATCCAGCCAATCCCGGGATACACGCGCGAACGACCGCGCCAGAGCTCTTGCGAGCCTTCGATGGAGAAGTGATCGACGCATTCGTCGCCGCGGTGGGCACCGGCGGTACGGTCAGCGGTGTGGGTGAAGCCCTCAAGGCTCACAACCCTGCGACGCGCGTGATAGCGGTCGAGCCGGCTGCGAGCCCGGTTCTTGCCGGCGGCCCTCCGGGGCCGACGAAAATTCAAGGGCTCAACGCGGGCTTCGTCCCCGAAAACTATCACGGCGATGTGGTCGACGAGATTATCGGCGTACGCGATCAGGACGCCTGGAACACCAAGCTTGCGCTCGCCAAGCAGGAGGGTTTGCTACTCGGGATCAGCGCCGGCGCAAACGTCTGGGCAGCGATCGAGGTCGCCAAACGATTGGGTCCCGGCAAGAGGGTCGTGACCGTGCTCTGCGACACCGGTGAACGCTACTTCAGCTTGGGAGAGTACTTCCAGTGAAGACCGGGTGGCGGGTTCTGGTCGTTGGAGCTGGTGGCCTCGGCGCTCCTCTGCTCCGAGTTCTGGCGCGGAGCGGGGTCGAGCACATCACCGTCGTCGACGACGATCTCGTCGACGAGAGCAACCTGCACCGACAGACCCTCTACGGCCCTGGCGACGTCGGTCAGTCGAAGCTCAAAGTCACCGAACGTCTGCTCCGATCGTTGTCCCCCGCGCTCTCCGTCCGCACGGTCGAGGGTCGTTTCGTTCCCAGCACGGCGCTGGAGCTCCTGTCGGGTCACTCTCTGGTGGTCGAGGGCGCGGACAACCTCGCAACGAAGTTCTTGGTCGCCGATGCCGCGCGTCTTTGCGGCGTTGCAGCGGTTCAGGCCGGCGTCGTGCGCTGGGCGGGCTGGGCCTTCTGCGCCGTTCCCGATTCGGCGTGCCTGCGCTGTGTTTTCGAGGACATCCCAACCGGCCGCATCGAGACCTGCGCGGAGGCGGGCGTTCTGGGTCCGGTCGTCGGGGTGCTCGGCGGGCTCGAAGCCGCCCTGGCCGTGCGCTTGCTCCACGGAGAACGCCCGGGTGGGGAGTTGTGGCACTACGACGCGCTCCGGGGCTCGCTTCGTAAGACCTTCGTGCGCCGCCGGAGCGACTGCCCGCTGTGCGCAGGAGAGATTCACGACTTGAGAATGGAGCGGTACGCGGGACCTTGCGCCGCATGACGCAGGCTCGCATCTGTTAGGACTCAGAAAGGAACGAACATGGCTGTTACGGTACGCATTCCAACTCCCCTACGAACCCTGACCGGCGGACAAGACGAGGTCTCCGTCAACGGCGGGACGGTGGCCGAAGTGATCGAGCACCTCGAGGCAAATCATCCGGGCATGAAGGATCGTCTCTGTGACGAGAAGGGCGTACGTCGCTTCGTGAACATCTACGCGAACGACGAGGACATCCGCTTTCTCGACAACCTCGAGACCGTCCTCAAAGAGGGCGACACGCTGAGCATCGTGCCGGCCATTGCGGGCGGGGCATCGCTTTGAGTCTCGACGCCGCGGTACGGCGTCGTTACGAACGCCAGATTCTTCTCGATGAGATCGGCGAAACAGGCCAGACGCGCCTGTTGGCGGCTCGGTTTCGGCGGGGAGCAGGCGGCGATTCGGGCGCGTATGCAGTAGCGGTGGAGTATCTGGAACGCGCGGGCTGCTCCAGTGATGATGCAGGGGTGGATCTGCGGGTTCCGCCCCCCGAGGCTGTCATGCGGTTCGCAGGCTGTTCGGCGCTTCGCGAACCTGCGGCTGCGGTCATGGGCGCCTTTGCGGCGGTCGAGCACCTCAAGCAGGTTCTCGGCATCGCGTCCGCGCGCGAGCTTCCGCCCGACCTCAGTCTGAGCACAGAAACTTGATGCGTTTTCGAAAGATGGAGTCGATTGTCGATGCGGTGGGCAACACCCCGATGGTGCGCCTGCGCTCGCTGGAAAAAGATGCGCCAGGCACCAAGATCTTTCTGAAGCTCGAATACGCAAACCCGGGCGGCTCGGTCAAGGATCGCCCTGCCCGCCAGATGATGCTCGACGCCATCGAAGATCGACGGTTGACGAACGACAAGATCCTAATCGACGCGACCAGCGGCAACACCGGTGTGGCATACAGCTTTTTGGGCGCAGCCATGGGCTACCGAATTCACCTCGTCATGCCGTCGAACGTGTCCCAAGCGCGTAAGGACATCGCACGCGCATTCGGCACCGAGATCATCTTCAGCGATCCGATGGAAGGCTCCGACGGGGCCATACGCAAAGTTCGCCAGTTGGTCGCAGACGACCCGGACCGGTATTTCTATGCGGACCAGTATTCGAATCCGTCAAACCCGCGGGCGCACTACCTCGGAACCGGAAGCGAGATCATCGAGCAGGTCGGCGACGAAATCACGCACTTCGTGGCGGGGCTTGGGACGAGCGGGACTTGCATGGGCACGACGCGGCGCTTGCGTGAGCACTGGCGGAAGGTCGAGTGCGTCGCCGTTGAGCCGGCAGAGGCCCTCCACGGGCTCGAAGGCCTGAAGCACATGGCGAGCTCGCTGGTCCCAGAGATTTTCGACCCCAAGCTTCCCGACGAAATCCTCCCCGTCGGGACCGATGCCGGCTGGGACATGTCCGACCGTTTGGCGGCTCAAGAG
>JBAVOF010000252.1:0-16571 GCA_049691835.1 Polyangiales bacterium | reverse complement strand
GGCCACCTGAACCGCAACAGGTGGCCTTTTTTTGCCGTCGGGCGGTCCCCGGCGCCGAGGAGCTCGACCCTCCCCGTGGTTTGAGACACGCCGACTGGTTCTGATAGAGTGCCGCCGATATGCCGAGCCTCAAATGGATGGCGCCTCAAGGCAAGCCCCGGGTGTTCGGGATCTACAAGCGCGTGACCTCGATCGGGCGGGCCGGGGCCAACGATGTCAGCATCGATGCGGGCCTTGAGCCTCATCACGCCCAAGTGGTGTTCGATGGGCGCGACTTCACGGTCGCCTCGGTCGACGAGGATGCGGGGCTTTGGGTCAACGGCAAGAAGAAGAAGTCGAAGATCTTCCACAACGACAAGCTGACGCTCGGCGACGTCGATCTGGTCTTCTCCCTCTACGACGAGAGCGCCTCTAGGGACCCGGCTGCTGAGGGCAAGGCGTCGCATACCTCGGAGATCGAGGGAATGGTGAAGCTGAGCGACTTCAACCGGCGCCTCCTGGAGATCCGCGCGATACCCGACCAGATTGAGGCGCTGCTCGATGCCGTCATCGACGTCGTTCATGCCAACAAGGGGTTCGTCATCCTCCTCCGTGATGGCGACCCCGAGATAGCAGCGGCACGCAACGTCGATCGGGAGACGATTCCGGACGCCGTCACGCAACTATCAGATAGCATCCTCAGGAGATGTATCGATACACGTCAGCCGCTCATCGTCAGTGACGCGGTCAATGACACCATGTTCAACTCGAGCGAGAGCGTGCTCGACCTGCAGCTCAGCTCGGTCATGGTGGCCCCCCTGATCGCGCAGGGCCAGCTTCTGGGTTTGATTTATGTAGGCAATGACAACGTCGTGAACCTCTTCGAGCAGTCGAGCCTCGAGGTCCTGACGGTGTTTGCGGGGCAGGCTTCGCTCATTTTGCAAAACGCCATTCTGCTCAATCAACTGACGACCGATCGCGATCGCATCGCCGAGGCCCTCGAGGCGCAACGGTTTGGCGACATCATCGGCAGCTGCCCGAGCCTGCAACTCGTCTATCGCCGCGTGGAGAAGGTTGCGGTCGCCGACATCAACGTGCTGATCACGGGCGAAACAGGCACCGGCAAAGAACTGTTCGCCCGAGAGCTCCACCGCCGGTCCAATCGTGCGAGCGGGCCATTCGTGGTCGTCAATTGTGGTGCGATCCCCGAGAACCTGATGGAGTCCGAGCTCTTCGGCCACGTGCGCGGAGCGTTCACCGGTGCGGTCGCCACTCGACAGGGCAGCTTCCAAGCGGCCGATGGAGGCACGCTCTTCCTCGACGAAATCGGCGAGATGCCGCTGGCGCTTCAAGTCAAGCTCCTGCGCGTGCTCCAGGAGCGGGAGGTGGTGAAGGTCGGCGACACGAAGCCGCAGTCCGTCGACATCCGCGTGCTCGCAGCGACCAATCGCGATCTCGAAGCGTCGATCAAGGAGGGGAGCTTCCGCGAGGACCTCTACTATCGTTTGAACGTCGTGAACCTGCACCTTCCGCCACTTCGGGAGCGAGGGGACGACATCGCCATTCTCGCGAAGTTTCTGCTCAGCAAGTACGCGGCGGAGTTCGGCACGCCGGTCAAGGGGTTCACGCCCAAGGCGCTCGACGCGATGCAGACCTACGACTGGCCGGGGAACGTGCGCCAGCTGGAGAATCGCATCAAGAAGGCGATCGTGCTGGCAGACAAGACCCTGATCGGAGCGGATGACCTCGACCTTGGAACCGATCAGCAGCGTGCCGTCGTCCCTCTGACGCAGGCTCGCGAGGACTTCACACGTCATTACATCCTTCAGATCCTCGAGCGAAACGGTGGCAATCGCACGCGAACCGCGCGCGATCTCGGGGTCGATCCCCGAACGATATTCCGGTACCTGGAACGCGACCCGGATGCTCCCGAGCCGGGAGGGCCCGCAGGGGGCTGACATTAATGTCATAGTTAGGGGCCGAGCTTCGTGGGATAGTTCGGGAAAGCCTGTGTTTTTGGCTCCGGAACTGCGGCATGGCCTTTGCTTCTAAATTCGCTGGGATGCTTAACTTCGTTTCATGCGTTGCCTTGGGCGCTTCGGCCCTGGGCGGCGGTTGCATCGCGACCGACACCATCGAGTTCGTCCCGGTCGAGAACTTCCCGCCCTCGATCATCAGTCAGGCCAGCGCCGAGTTCCCACTGAACCAAATCGGCGAGCTCAACCTCGATGAGCCGCTTCTCCCCGGTGAACCGGCGGCGATGCCCTTGCAGGTGAGCATCCGCGACCCGAACTTCGATCAGACGCTCGACTACCGCATCTTTCTCGATGCGCCCGAGCCACCAGCGGCAGAGTTTCCGATACAGGACGGCGAGATCGATCCCACCGGCTTTCTCGATCGACCGAGGACCTTCGAGATCGCCTACAACGACCTCGTCCCTGGCTTCTGCCACAAGATCGAGCTCGTCGTCGCAGGCAAGTTCGCTAGCACCGTCGAGCAGCGCCGGCCCGTGGAACCGGGCGACTTCGATCAGGTGACCTGGTGGGTCGAGGTGACCGACTCCGATCACCCCATTGCGGAGAGGTGCCAGTGAGGGCGCGCCGGGTCTGGATATTAGTCGCCCTGCTCGGGTGCGAATTTGGCTCTCCTGATGGCCTGGCGATCGACAACTCCTGCACTGACGACGCGAGCTGTGCGGGAGGGGTGTGCGACGGCACGATCTGTATCGACGATTCGGGCGCTTCCGTCGAGCTCGCGATTGAAGTCCTCCGCGGCGCGTCCGAGGCGCAGACCGCGGTACCGAGCAGCTGGGCGTTCGGCCCGGAGTCGGCCTCGGGCTCGAGCACCCGCGATCTGGTGCTGCCCGAGACCAGGGAAGTGCGAGGGACGGTTCGCTGGGACGGTGCTCGCGTCCCGGCAACTCTGCGATTCGTTCGCCGGATGACAGGTCCCGTCGCTTCGCTGTCCCCATCGCCGGTCGAAGTCAGCACGTCGCGCGCGGCAAGTGGTGGTGACGAACCGGACAGCTACGACTTCAGCGCGATCCTGGTTGCGGGGCAGACCTATGACGTGACCGTCTTGCCAAGCAGCGACACCGTGACGGCCCCGGCGCAAGCAGCCGCGCCCGCAGTCCGCAGTCTGCCTCCGCTCTACTTGGTGCTCTTCGTCAATGGCGGCGATCGCGCTGAACCGCTCCGTTTCGACCTCGCCTTTCCAACCGAGCTCGCAGATCCATGCGAAGAAAGCCTCGATGTCGGATGCACCTTGGAGGCCACCGTTCTCGGCGTGGACGGGCAGGGGGAGCACCCCGAAGCCGGCTTGCAGGTTCGGGCCATAGACAAGCAGACGATGCGGGTCGTCTCGTCGATCGGCGAGACCGACGAGAACGGACGGTTCGCGATTCGCATCGGCTCCAGCTCCTCCGCGTACGTGATTCGCGTGACCTCCAGCGCAGGAGGCCCGCCGTTCGCGTCGGTTTCGGTCGATCCGGTGACGGCATTCGCAAGCGATCCCATTGCAAGGCGCATCTACATTCCCCGCCTCAGTCCCGTTCGTTTTACCGGACGCGTCCGGGACACCAATGACGTGGCGGTTCCGGCAGCGACGGTGCGGTTCCTGGCGACCGGAATTTTCGGCAGCCAAATTGGGCTCGAGGGTTCATTTAGCAGCTCGGCCACCACCGACGAAGAGGGTCGTTTTGGAACGGACCTTCTTCCGGGCCTCTACACGATCTCGGTCACCCCACCAGCGGACGTAGAGAACGCCTGGGGGATTCTGTCTGCCGAAGCCCTAGTCGACGACGAGAACAGGTCGACGGAGGCGCTGATCGTGCCCACGCAGGTAGGACTGCGAGGCTGGGTGACGACTTTCCGGGATGAATCCGCGACGGGCGTCACGGTGCTCGCCCGCGCGCGCTCAGACGCTGAATCAGGGGCCAGGTCGCAGGAGGCGGTGTCGAGTGCGCTCGGTGCGTTCGTGATGACCATGGACCCCGGGGTGTACGACATCCAGGTGAAGGCCTCCGCGAAGACCGGCTTCGCATGGTTGATCGAGCCGGAGCTGGTGATGCGCGCCGACTGGGGCGACGTGTTGCGAGGCTACCAGCTGGATCCCCCGATTCCGGTACAGGGCATCCTCCGCAGCAGCGACGGAGCTCCGGTTCCTAGTGCGATGATCCGCGCCTATCTCTTCATCGACACCGGAGCCGGCACCAGCCGCCCGCTTCAAGTCGCCGAGACGGTGTCGGGCGAAGACGGCCGCTACCGCTTGCTCATCGCGCCACATCTCGGCGGCGAATGAGCATCCAGAAGATCGCGGCGAGGCCGAGCCAACCCGGCCAGTCTCCGAAGCGCGTGTAAACGGTATCGCCATCGAGCATCTGGACGTCGTAGCGAAGATTCTCACGGGTCAGCAGGCCAGTCCGGGCCACCACGCGACCCAGTGGATCGACCACCGCACTAATGCCGCTGTTGGTCGCGCGCACCATGTAACGCCGGTGCTCTATCGCGCGGTATTGTGACAGCACGAGGTGGATTCCGGGCTCTTGAGTGTCGCCGAACCAGGCATCGTTCGTGAGATTGATCAGCACGTGAGGTTTGGCTTCGAGCACCATCCTCCGCGTGAACCGGGCGAGCACATCCTCGTAGCAGACGGGCGTCGAGATTCGCCACTGTCCGAGTGTCAAGGGTCGAACGTGCGTCCCTGCGGTGAAATGCCCGCTGTTTGGAGAGAGCTCGTATAGAAAAGGGAAGGTGTCACCTAGGGGCAGATACTCTCCGAACATCAGGAGGTAGGTCTTGTCGTACGTCGACCGAACGATGCCCTGCTCGTCCATCAGGAACACGGTGTTGTAGACTCGGCGCTTGCCGTCGACCAGCTCGGTCGACACGCCCCCGAACAAGATGGGCGTGCTCAGATCCTCTCGCACCTGACCGGCCTTGAGCGGAAGCTTGCGCGAAAGGCCGCCGACATAGGCGGACTCGGGCCAGACGATGAGGTCGAGGTCTCCTTCTGCCTCGAGTTGGCGGCTTTGCTCGAGGTGGCGCCGGTGGCCCTCGATCGCCTCGGTGCGCTTCTCGAAAATGCCCATGTTCACCTGGACGATGCCGAGGCGAAGCACTGGCGCACGCCGCATCTGCGCCTCGACTTGACCGATCCGGACGACCCCATACGCAGCCGTGAGCGCGAGGGCGGCGAGCGTGACGCCCCAGAGTGCCTTCGGTGCCGCGCAGCCCTGCCGCCGCCAACGCCAGGCCTCGAAGACGGAAAGGTTGACCAGGGCCATCACGGCCGTGACGAGCATCGGGCCCCCGAGGTCCGCGATCTGGATCATCGTGGTCTGACGGTGAACGCTGTTGGCGAGATAGGTCGGGAACAGCGAGGGATAGAGCCACTCGATCAAGATCAGGACCGGGACGGCCACCAAGCTCGCCTGCCATCCGCGCCGCCGCAGCGCGCGGTAGATCAGGCCGTAGATGGCAAAGTTGAAACCGAGATACGCCGAAAAAAGCAGCCAGAAGATCGCGCTCGCGGCGTATCCGTATCCGGAGAAGACGTCGAGGAACTCGACCAGCCAGTGGTAGCCGCCGGCGCACATGACGGTTCCGTACACCCAGCCGACCGCGAGGCTGTGACGCCAGCTGCGGCCCAGGCCGAGCTCCAAGGCAGCCCAAAGTGGAACCAGGCAAATCAGCGAAAGGGGCCAGAAGCCGAAACCCGCCCAACCGAGAAAGTAGAGTATGCCCCCGAGGACCGCGAGGCCATACGGCTGATGACGAGTCCCTTGGCTCGCGCTCGCGGGTGTGCTGCGGTTCACGGGGCGCGTAGTAGCACGCGTTCGGTCGATTCGCGCACGATGTCGAGCAAACGGTCCAGGTCGGCGTCCTCGATGTTGAGCGGCGGGACTATGTAAACCGTGTTTCCCAGAGGGCGAAGATGTGCTCCCAACCCGAGGGCTGCATCGGAGATCTGCCAGCCCGTCGTCCCCATGTACCCTCTCTCACCGACCTCGAATGCGGCGACCATGCCGAGGGCGCGCGGTGCGGTGACACCCGCGACCTCGCGCATCTCCGCGATCCGCTTCGCCAGCCGGATCGCTTTGGGCTTCGCGGCTTCGAGGACGCGATCCTCACGATAGATGGCCAGGACTTCGCGCGCTAGCGCGGCGCCCAGCGGGTTACCGCAAAACGTGTGACCGTGCATGAACGCGCGGCTCTTGTCTCCGCGAAAACCGCCGTAGATGCGATCGGTGGCGAGGGTGGCGGCGAACGGGAGCGCGCCGCCCGACAGACCCTTTGCGGTGCAGAGCAGGTCGGGGACGATGCCCGCATGCTCGCACGCCCACATCGGGCCTGTTCGGCCCATCCCGGTGAACACCTCATCGGCGATGAAGAATGTGTCGAGCCGCTGAGTCTCCCTTCTCAACTCGGCCAGGAGCCCGGCTGGGTACATCCGCATTCCAGCAGCGCCCTGAACGATCGGCTCTACGATGACGGCCGCGACGTGATCGGCGTTCTTGCGAAGGAGCGACAGGAGCTTCTCGAACACGGGCTCCCAACTCTGGTCGACCGGGTCGGCCGGCCGTTGCACGTCGAACAGCAGCGGCCGGAAGATGCCGTTGAACGCGTCGACGGAACCTGTGCTCATGGTGCCGAGGGTGTCGCCATGGTAGGCGCCGGGCAGGGCGAGGAAGCGCTGGCGTTCGGGGCGGCCGTTCTGCTGCCAATATTGAAACGCGATCTTCAAGGAGACTTCGACGGCCGTGGAGCCGTTGTCGCTGTAGAACACTCGGTCGAGACCTGTCGGAGCCGCTTCCACCAGCTCGGCCGCGAGCTTCGCGGCTTGTTCGTGTGTGGCTGCCGCAAGCGTGCAGTGCATGAGTCGTTCGGACTGTCGGCATAGGGCCGCGCGGAGCCGCGGGTGCCCGTGTCCAAGGTTGTTGCACCACCACGACCCGCTGCCATCGAGCACGCGGCGGCCATCGGTGCCGATCAACCAAGGCCCCTCGGCCCGGTCGACGACGAACAGCGGGCGGGTCTCGTGATCCTCACTCGATGTATAGGGGCGCCACAGATGCGCGCGATCGAGGCGGATCAACTCGTCGTCGGAAGACATCCCGGAACTTTGCCCCCGGTGCCGCGGAAGTGCCAGGGTCGATGCCTGTGCGAATGGGCGACTCCGCGCCGCGCTACTCGGTGGCGCGGCGCCGCCACACCACGGCCACGGTGACGGTGAGCATGAATGAGAAGGCAATCAAGGTGCCCCAGGCGGCGCCGATCTCGCCCATGCGCGGGATCAAGGCGACATCAGCGCCGAGGTTCATGAGGGCCGAGCTGACCGCGATCAACGAGACGACCTTCGCCTTTCCTCGGGCAAGGAGTGGGGCTTGCCAGAGAAACGAGATCCCCAGGCATCCCAACCCCGCCGCGAGAATGGGAATCGAGCGGATGACTGCCGGCGAAGCACGATATGACTCCTCCAAGATGGGCGTATGCACGGCGAGCAAGGGCAGCAGAACGACCAGGAGCGCGATCCACACCCCGGCCTGAACCGTCGTTTTGCGGAGCAGCTGCGCGGCCTCCTCCCGCCTGCCGCTGCCATAGGCCGAATAGAACAACGGGTTGAACGATCGGAGCGTCACCAGATTGACTGTGTTGACCAGCAGCGCGAGGCGGTAGGCTGCATCGTATCGGCCCGCAGCCGCGATTCCACACCAGAGCGCGACGTAGAGACGATCCGCGCTTTGGTACCCGACGTAGGCCAGCCCGGCGAGAATCATCGGGATCGAGAACAGAAGCGGCTCCTTGAGCGCCGCCGAAGAGCGCGGGTGCCTCACCCAGCCTTGGCGCCACAAGATCCACAGTGCCGCGAGCCCTGCTCCGCCCTGGGCAAGAATCAGGCCCGCCCAACGTGCTTCCCAGGTCCAACCCAGAACGAAGAAGATCGGTAGCGCAATGAACGGTCGACACCCGTCGACGAAGTCCCGCCACAGAGCCGCCCGCGTGGGCTGACTGAGGCTCTCGTTGATCGACTGTGCCATCAGCTTGGCGCTGGCGAGCGTCGCCGCGACCAGGACACCGGCCACGGCCCAGCGTGGAATGCCCTCGGCTTCAAGCAGCAAGAACGAATCCGGAGCGACGAACGCGGCGAGCGTGGCCAGCGAACCGGTCAAGAAGGCGAGGCTCAGCAGACCACCCAGGTTCGCGGCGAGCTCCGAACGATCCTTCCTATGAACGTAGACGAGGATGTACTGCTGTGGTGCGAGCGTGACGGTCGCCGCGGCAAACCCGAACACCACCCCTTCAAGAATCGCGAAGCGTCCGTAGTCGGCCTGGTCGAGCAGGTGTGTCCAGAGCAGATTCGCAACGCTGAGAAGACCGCCCATCGCGCTGGCCATCGTGTAGACGATGACATTGCGTCGGAATGTCGTTGCGTTTTCGATGGCCAGCGCGCCCCCGCAGACTAGATGGGACCGACGAGAACCTCGCGGCGTCCGCCGGCCTTGGAGCTCGGTGGCCCCACGACACCCTCTTGCTCCATCCGTTCGACGAGCTTGGCCGCCTTGTTGTATCCGACGCTGAGCTGACGTTGGACGTGGCTGATCGAGCAGTACCCCGCGTTCGCGACCACCACCACCGCCTGATCATAGAGTGGGTCGTCGCTCTCGGCCTCGAGGCCATCTTCATCGCGCGGCTTCAGGATCTCCTCCTGATACTCCGGGTCCCCCTGTTGCCGCAGGAAGTCGCAGACCGCCTTCACTTCTTCCTCGCTGACATACGCTGCATGTACGCGCTGAAGGTCGCTCGCGCCTGGCGGGATCATCAGCATGTCGCCCATGCCGAGAAGATGCTCTGCCCCGGAGCGGCCCAGGATCGTCATCGAGTCCTGGCGTTGCGAGACCTTGAAGGCGACCCGCGCGGGGAAGTTGGCCTTAATCATGCCGGTGATGACATCGACGCTCGGTCGCTGTGTTGCCAGGATGACATGAATGCCGGCTGCTCGCGCCTTCTGCGCGAGCCGGGCGATGCATGCCTCGACGTCCTTGGCGGCAACCATCATCAGATCGGCGAACTCGTCCACGACGACCACCACCGAAGGAAGCTTCTCCGGCACGAACGCCTCGGCGTCCGATGCCTCGCCATCGGTGGGTTCGAGTAGAATTTCCTGCCCGCTTACGTCCTGGGCGCTGACCTTGCCCTTGCGTTTCGGCATGAATCTCTCGACCGAAAGATCGCCGCGCAGTACGCGATCGACGCGCCGGTTGTAGGTGTCGATGTTGCGAGCGCCTGCGTCGGCAAACATCTGGTAGCGGCGTTCCATCTCATCGACGGCCCAGCGAAGAGCCAGAGAGGCCTTCTTCATGTCAGTCACGACTGGTAGCAACATGTGCGGGATGCCGTCGAAGACCTGTAGCTCGACGACCTTCGGGTCGATCATGAGCATCCGGACCTCCTCCGGGGTCTTCTTTGCGAGGATGGACGTCAGCATGACGTTGAGCGCGACGCTCTTGCCAGAGCCGGTCGCGCCTGCGACGAGCAAGTGGGGCATCCGCGCGAGATCCACGTAGACCGGCTGACCTCCGATGTCCTTGCCGAGGGCCATCGGCAGCGCACCCGTGTGCTTTTCCCAACGGCGATCCTCCAGGACTTCGCGCAGGTGGACCAATTGCCGTTCGTCGTTGGGGAGCTCGAAGCCCACGCGAGCCTTGCCTGCGATCGGGGCGACGATGCGCACCTTCTGTGCGGCCAAGGCCATGGCGAGATCGTCGGCCAGGCCGGCGATCTTCGAAACCTTGGTTCCGCTTTGCGGCTCGAACTCGTACATCGTCACCACGGGGCCCGGGTGGATCTCGTCGACCCGACCTCGCACGCCGTACGCTGCGAGCTTCTCCGTGAGGAGCTCGGCGTTCGCGCGTAACGCGTCTGCGTCGACGTGGATCACCGAAGCGTCCGGCTCATCGAGGAGGCTGGTCGGAGGCAGCTCGAAGTCGCGGTGGTCCCGTCTCGACGAGGTGGAGATCTCGAGCGGTTTCTGCTTGGTTTCCTTGGGAGCGACGATCGTCGGCCCTTGCTCCGTGCTGGGCTTGAGCGCCCTTGCCCCGGGCGCTGTCGTGACCAGTGGCGCCACGCGCTCCTCGTCCGGATCGTCATCGTGGTCGAGCGGCAGACCCATGATACGGGGTTGACTGGTGCGGATCTCCTCCTGATGAATCTCGCGTGCCTCGGCCCAAGCGTTGCGCAGGGCAGCGAACACGCTTACGATCTTCGCCCAGATCGCATGGCCCAGCCGCACGAACCACTGGGCAGTCTCTTCGAGTGTCCAAGGGGTCCGGAGTACGACAGCCGTGGCGAGAATCGCGAAGCCGATGATCACCGTCCCGTAGAAGCCGAGCAGCGAGCGAAGCACCTCACCAAGGAGCTCTCCGACCGCTCCCCCTGGCGAGGCGCCCCAGACCGCCTGCGGCGTGATCAACAGATGTGCGAGCGATGCGCCCATCACCACGAGCACCAGCGTCGAAGCCATCGTCGCCAACCCGAGCATCGCTGTCCGCCGCCGAAACAAACGATACGTGAGCAGGCCGCCCTCGAGCGGGAGAAACCAGGCAACTAGCCCGAACGCAAGCATCAGCGCCCGGGCGAGCCGATGGCCCACCGGTCCCACGAGGTTCGCGGTGCCGTTTCGCGCGTCATAGGAGATCAGCGCGAGGGTCAGTAGGACGGTTGCGGTCAGGGACAGGATCGCAAGGACGTCCTGCCGCCGGCCCTCCGGCGCCACCAGGTCGCCCGAGGAGGTGGTTTCGTGTGCGCTCAAGTAAGCCGTCTCCTACAGCGGGAGGCTATGCGGGCAGCGCCACGCTGGTCAAGAAATCAAGGGCCTAGGACCTTCTTGATTGCTTGACGGAATCCTCTATTATCTTGCCGGGTTGCATGCCCAAGGGGGATGGTTTCGCTGGACGGATGGGTTGGACGACCAAGATCGTGATTCTTTGCTCGGCGCTCGCCGTGTCGCTCGCCGGGTGCAAAGTCGACAGCGACGACGTCGAACAGTGGAAGGGGACGGTCAAGGGTCCGACCCGGCTCGTCGCCGTCATGGGCAGCGATCGGTACGCCCCTGAGCTGCGCACGGAGGCGGCGCTTGCGATCGTCGAGATGGAGCGCAACGACGTCGACGGGCTCGCCCTCTTGCGAGCTGCGCTCGACGATCTCCGCAGCGAAGATCCGGAAGCGAGTCAGGAGATCGTGATCGGGATGATCCCGCGCTTGCAATCGCTCTTGTCCGCATCGCCTGGTGACGCACCGACAGCGCTCGATCCCAAACAGATTCGCGCGAAGGACGCCGCATACATGGTGATTCCATATGCGCCCGAGGAGGCCAAAGACGAGCTGCTCCGGGCGGTGGTGAGTTGGTACTCCGCCGACTTCGAGGGTCGCAGCCTTGCCGGTGACTACAGCGCGGAGCAAGTGACGCGCGCACTGGGCGCGGAGGCAGCGGGCATGCTGGTGGATGCCCTCCACGAGAAGATGCCACCGCAGGCGATGATCAAGGTCGCAGAAATCGTGGGAGAAGACGGCGACGAAGCGACCAAGAAGCGTGCGGGCGAAAAGCTGGTCGAGATCGAGAAGGAAATGGAGAAGTCTGCGTTCGTGAAGTGGCTCGCCGACGAGCTCCGCGCCTCGATTGAAGCGTCAGGCGACAAAGCAGACGACACCCGGGTGAGCTCCTCGGCTCTCGACATTCGCGAGAATTACCTAAACCAAGGCGTGCTCCCCGCCATGCGACACCTGGGTGACCAGGAAGTGGTCGCGGCGCGCTTGCTCGCGATTGCCGACACCAAGCCTGGGAGCAACGATGCACAGACATGGACCAAACGCCTGAACGCGCGGCGAGCCACTGCGCTCAAGGCGCTCGAAGGGCAGGTGAGTCGCACGCACCTCAACCGGCTACTTTCGATCGCGCTCGATCCCAGCAACCCCCTAGAGGTGCGCGATTATGCCTTCGACAGGGTCGGAGACATCCGGAGCCCCGACGCAATTCCAAAGCTTTGGCCGCTGGTCGAGCGCGTCGGGTGCAGCGCGGCCTCGTGCTCGGCGGCGGATAAGCTCGACAAGCGCCTTCGATGGCGTGCGGGCGAGCTGGTGCTGAGCCTCGGTGGTCCTTCGACGATCGAGCCGTTTTCCCAACGATTACCGTCGGCTCCGGGGATCCAATACGAGCCGGAGGAGCTGGAGGGCTATGCTACGCGAATGAGCCAGATGACACCTCAACCTACATCGACGGTGATCGCGCTGCTCGATTCGCAACAGTGGTGGAATCGTGTGGTCGCATTGCGCTATCTTGAGCGCAGGGGTGGGGAGGCAGATGTTCCCGCCATGAAGCGACTGATGTCGGATGAGGGCCAGATTTCGGGAGAAGGTTGGTCGGAGCTGAATCCGCCTGTGAAAACGGTGGGTGACGTGGCCGACGCGGCCACCAATGCGCTTCGGACGCGCGAGCAGGGAGACCAACAGTGAGAAGTCGAAGCGATGGGTGATCAGGGCGACAGAAAAACGGTTCGTGCGTTTCAGTGCCGCGACTATCTCTTCGAGATATTCGATCGCATGAGCTCCGAGCGTGAATGCTCCGTCGACTATCTGATCAACGAAGCGATGCGGGAGTACGCGCGCGCTCGCGAACAAACCGTTGCCGCCGTGGACACACGCGAGTTGATGGGCTCCGCCATGGGCGGCTCGGTATCTCGGGTCTCGCAACCCATGGACGCTCGGCCTGCCCCGCTGTTGACGCCGGTGCCGTCACGCCGCCCAACCGTGCAACCGCGTGTGACCGCCCCGCCGCCGCTGCCCGGGCGCCGACCGTCCGATACCGCGGGTCGGCGAGTTCTCGTGCTTCAGTTCAACGGACAGAGCTTTCCCGTCGGAAAAGACGAGTTCATCATTGGGCGAGGAGCACGAAGCGCGGATCTTGCAATTCGCGACGGCAACATTTCGCGAAGGCACGCGGCGGTGGTGTTCCACGATGGCGTGTACTTCATGAAAGACTTGGGCAGCACGAATGGAATCGAGTTCGCGGGTCAACGTGTCGAATCCAAGCGCATCGAAGAAGGCGACGTCTATCGCATCTGCGACTACGAGCTTCGCTTCACGTACCAATGAACCCCGTAGGGTTGGCGCGTTGCGCGCGGCGCTACCCCTTCTAGTCGGGCTCGTCTGTTTGCTTCCCACCAGCTCGGGTGGAGCCGACGACGCCTCATTGCCAGAGCAGACCGCACGGCTGCAGGAACAACTCGGCCGGCTCGAGGCACGCGAGGACGCGAAGCACGTCGAGCCCGCGCTCGAAGAAGCGCGGCGCTCCCTGCGGGCGGCATCGGGTTTCGACGGGGACCCGGAGGCAGCGCGCCGAGCTCAGCAGATCGCCCGCGCAGCAATGACGCTCGCAGAGCGTCAGCTCGAACGCGGCAAAGCGCAAACCGAGCTCCTCGCCGCGCAGCGCCGCCTCACGTCGATCCGCGAACGAGCTGCATCGCAGCGACGCGTGCTCGAAGTGCTGATGAGAGAGCGCGCTTCCCTGGTGGATGGAGCGGAGCAACGGTGACATGGCGCCTGTTTTTGTTGGTCGCTTGGGTCTCGGCTTCGGCCTGTGCCGGAACTCAGGCGACGCGCGCGTCAGAGTCGCTCTTCGCGTCTTCCTCTGCGAAGGGCGCCCTCGAGTATGCGCCGGACCTCTACGCGCGAGCGGAGCGCGCCTGGACCGAGGCTGAAGACGCGCTGCAACGCAAGGACGGTCGCGCGGCGGAAGATCACCGGACGGAGGCCCGCCTTTGGCTCGCCGCCGCCGTCGTCGAGGCGGACCGCATCCAACTTGATCAGCGCCGTACCGAGCTTCAGAGCGAAGAGGAGCGCTGGGCGAAACAACTCGCGAGAGACCAAGGTGCCTGCGACGAGGTCGCCCGGGATATCTCCCGCCATGAAGCAGCGACCGTCGCGCTTGCAGAAGCAGAACGGTTGGCAGGGCTCGACGACGACCCGGTCGTCAGCGGCGCGACGCTCGACGCCGTACTCGCGCGAGTGCGGTTCAATCTCGCCCTGGCGCAGGCCCTCGGTGCAGCCGATGACCAGCGCTTGCCCTTGCTCGAACGCGCCGATCTCATGGCCCGGAAGCGCTCCGAGTTCAGCGGTGCTGCCGAAGCGCTCTTGTCCCAGAGCGAGGCAATCCTCGGAGAGATACGCGGTCAGTGGCCCGAGCCGCGCCCCGGCGCCGCGACCGAGCTGGTGCAAACCGCATTGACGAAGGGCTTTGAGGCTGACCGCTCGGCCGGCGGCGTCGTGATTCGATCGGATCGATTCTTCACTCAGGCCGGGCAGGTGTCGAACTCCACCGTCCAGCGGCTGCACGGCTTGCTCGAAGGGTTTCCTCACGGACCGGTCGCCTGCCAGGTGTCGATCCCCGAGCTTCAGAGCCGCGATTGGGTTAGACGCGTCGCGCTCCTGGTCGAACGGCTGCGCCGGGTGGACGAGGGAGGGCGTGTCTCCGTCGGTATGCTCTCCAGCCAGTCGCTGAGCGCTGGGCTAGTTCAGTGCACGTTTGCCGCCTATCGGGAACCTTGAGGGCGCGAGCCCGGGCTAGTCGAGCATCCGGAACGAGTCTCGGGCGGCGGCCTTGGTTTGGTCTGAGGTCGGTACGTGCTCGGGTGGCGGCGGCAGCTCCGTGATCGAGATCCGCGTCATGCTGCTCCCCACCTCGAGGATCGATACGTCCAGCTTCGTCGGGCTGATCTCGGCGCCGCGGACACTGGCGCGCTTGTAGACCGCACCCTTGCCCCGGCGCTCCACGTTTCCCGTCACCATCATGGGCCCGAAGTAAGCCAGGACCTTGTCGATCGGAGCACGGATTCGGTAAACGTGTTGAAGCTCGTCTTCTCGGAACAACTGCGCACCGCGAGGAAGCCGGACGCCCGCGACGTAGTCCTCAGACGGCAGCAAGCGTCCCTCTGAATCGTAGTTCCGCGTGACGGGCCCCTGCTTGGGAGCCACGACGCTTTGTTCTTCGCTCGGAGCAGCCCCCTGGCGCCCAGGATCGCCCTGGTCCCGCTTCGACGTGCAAGCAGCGGCGAGCACCAGCAAGGCTAGTGAGGCAAGAAGGAGCAGTCTGTGCATCGGCCGTCGAATCATCATCGCAGGGCCGATCATTCCACACTCTCACCCATCCCCGAAATGATCGTGAAGCCCTCGGGGGCGGTGATCGTTTCCTCGAGAATGTTGATCGAGAGGCCGCCCACGCCCGCTCCCGATCCGCTGAGGTGACCCATGAGCTTGAAGGCCCGCCCGCTCGACGAGAATGGCATTGCGATCGTAAGGGAGGTGCCAGTGAAGGGATCGGTGAGGTTGACGTCCTGCGTCGTCGTGCACACGGGCTGCTGAGCGATCTGGAGCCCGACGAGCAGGCTGTTCTGCAGGGCCGGGAGGTCGGTTCCGTCGAGGTTCGTCGTATCGTTGTCGAGCGCGTCCTTCAGTAACGGCAGCGGATCGCCAGGGTTGTCGGGATCGTCGAGGTACCGGAGGCCGAAAACTCGGCTGCCGCCAAAGGGGCATGCGTCGATCGCCGTGCCGCCACCGGCTTTGAAGGTCCCGAAGTAGACCTGGCCGCCGAAAAGCTCGATCGCGCCGGTCATCTGTTCGCCAGGGTCGAGCTCGATCTCCCAGTTGAGCCGGCCCTCGAGAATATCGAGGAAGCCGTTGGCATCGTAGGTCAGCTTCTCCGTGATCGACACGACGCGGTTCTTTGCGGAGGCGTCGTCGAGCACGTCGATGTTGCCCGTACCGACCAGGATCACCAGGTTGCCCGCTGGGTCTACGGTCAGAGCCGGCGGGTAGTAGCTCGGCTCCGCCTCGTCGTAGGCAGCGCCGTGATACATGTCGTGCAGGGCCTGGGCGTTCCAGTCCTCGGGATCGGCCGAGGACATGTCGACTCGCCAGATCACGCCGTCCGCATCCAGCGTGTAGGCCACGCTTCCGACCGTCCCCGTGTCCCCTCGGAAGACCGAGATCGCACCGTTGAGTGGCGCCGGGAAGGTGTTTTCGTCCAACTTCTGAATGGTAGTGCCTGTAATGAGATCGATGAAGTACAGCGCTCTGCCTTTCGGCGTCGCGGGTGGCGAAGAGCTCGTTCCGCGCCAGCAGCGGCGCTGGGTCCGTGGCGCGATGTCCACGGCGTTCGCGGTGTCGACGCCCTCCGGGAGCTGGGGCCCCGAGGCGATGGTGCAAGGGCTCGCCCCCGCGTCCTCCACGCCCTGACCGCCAGGTAGCAGGATCACCCCGCGGGATTGCCGCGGTTTGAAGGTGATCGGTCCGCCGGAACCGCCCAGCGGGGTCGGATCGCTGTCCTCGACGAAGATTTGCGCGGCGGTCGGCTGCCCATAAGCCGCCCCGAGGTCGGCGTCGGTGAACTGCCAGAGAAATTCCGGCTTGCAAGGGTTCGTGACGTCGAGCGCCACCATGCCGCTGCCGCCGTTCCGGAAGCTCAGGAACAGAACGGTCCGCCAAACATTGGTTTGCCCGGCTGGAGAATCGGCAGTCCCGCCGCCACCGTCATCCTCGGAG
>JBAVOF010000251.1:0-12000 GCA_049691835.1 Polyangiales bacterium | reverse complement strand
GGTCTATGGGAAATCTGAGGATGGCAAGCGATTTGACGTCCTTCGCCAACGTGGGACCGAGATCCACGCAGGGACGATGAGACCGCTCGACGAGGGCAAACCCATTCACGGCGAGGTGGTCCGCCTCGCCCCGCGCGAGGACTCGCCGTTGCTCTTCGATGTACAGGTCGAGCACGAGGTCCGCGGGGTGCCGGGCCGCCCTGCGAAGGTTGCAACGGACGGTTACCGCCGCGGCTGGGAGTCGATCTGGGCTAAGAAGCGCAACACGACCGCGTTGAACTAAAAAAGGGTGCCGCCGGTTGGCGACACCCTTCCCCCTGCTGCCCTTGGAGTGGCCCTTAGGTCACGTAGTCTTTCAGTCGCTCGACGTCACGGTACTCTTGAAGGCGCGCAAGACCTGCGGTTTCGACTTGGCGCACACGTTCCCGGGTGAGGTTCATGATCTCGCCCACCTCTTCGAGCGTGATGCCGCCCCGGTCCGCGACATCGAGCGCACACGTCTCGGTCATCTCCCAGATCTCGATGTCGGGGAAGTTGAGCTTGATCGAGCCCCGCACGGGGTGGACGTCGATGTATAGATGGTACTTGCAAGAGACAAAGGGGCACGGCCGATCCATGTCCTTGCATTCCGACCGACTTCGCGGCTTCCAGTAGTCGTCCTCGGGGTACAAATCTCGCCCGCGATTCAGCTCTGCCTTGCTTAGTCGGCGAATCGAAATCGTACGTGCGCGAGCACGCGAACGGCGCTTTCTACGACCGGTTCGCTCCTCCGTACCCGGCTCCAGAAGCGCGTCAGCGAGTGACTCCCGCTCCTCTTGCTCCTCGCCCGATTCACCATCCACGACCTCTACGCTTGCTGCGTCCTTCATGACCTCTCCCCCCAAACCTTTCAGACGGCTGCCCGCGCCATGCGGGCTCGCATCGTCAGGCGCCTCTCGATGACCTCGAGCTTGTGCACGAGCTCCCTGCCGAGCTCGCGAACGTCGTTGAGCGCTTCGCCGACGCCCGGGTCGTCGGCTCTTTCGCGCTGTTGCTCGTGCACGGCGTCCTCGATCGCCTGGTACACGCGCTTGAGCTGCCGGCTCAGTGCATTGATGTCGCCACGAACGAAGAGGAACTCCTTCTGGATTTCCTCCATCGTGAACCCCTGATGCATGAGGCGGCGGATATGATCGATCTGGCGAACGGCGGTCGCGGGATACAGGCCCTGAGAACCGCGATGCTTGCCCTTGCGGCCGACGCGCACGCTTCGCGGCAGTAGGCCGAGCTGCACGTACTTGCGGAAGGTGGCTTCGGTGAGCCGCGCGCCGCGCGCGGTGAAGCTCTCGACGATCTGCTGGACGCTCATCCCCTCGACGTGGGCGCGCTCGATCTCCTCGAGCTCCTCGTCCGACCAGCCCCTGGCCTCCGATTCCCGATGCATCCGTTGCTGTCCCGTAGGTAGAGTCATTTGAATAACTTATAGCGAATGTATTCCATTGAAAATAATTAGGTCAACACAAAAATGTGACAGCTCATAACCATTTGTTAATAATAGTGAATTTGTGATCTCAGCTGGTAGGTATCTAAGATTGGGGCCATTCGGCGGATCGCATTCGTTCGCTGAAGATCCAATTCCAGGGCCTAAATTGACGGGATCCACGGAACCCAGTACCTCCGTCCAAGCACATGGATTCACGGGCGTTTCGACGGTTTCGGCGGAACAAGGGGGCTCTGGCGGGATTGGTCCTGGTCGTCGTCGTGACGGTCCTGGGTTTCGTTGGCCCCTGGCTCGCCCCCTACGATCCGGTGGAGCAGTTCACTGACCAGCTCCTCTTGGGCAATGGGCTACCGGCAGGTCCTGGCGTCGAGCCGGGGCACCTCCTGGGGGGCGACGTTCTGGCCAGGGACGAGCTCAGCCGCCTCCTGAGCGGCGCGCGCGTCTCGATGCTCGTCGCCTACGTGGCGACTGCGCTCGCCGTTCTGATCGGCGTGACGCTCGGGCTGGTGTCCGGGTACGTGGGTGGCCGTCTCGACACGGTCCTGATGCGACTCGTCGACGTCGTGCTGTCCATGCCATTTCTCTTGATCGCGATCGTGATGCAGCGCGTCTGGGACGCACCTGGAATCTGGACGATCTGCATCGTGCTCGGCGTTCTTTCTTGGACCACCCTCGCCCGTGTGACACGCGCAAAGACGATGGAGGCGCGCGAGCTCGACTACATCCAGGCGGCCCGTGCCCTCGGGCTGCACCATCTCCGCATCCTGGCGCGCCACGTCCTGCCGAACGTCATTGGCCCGCTAATCGCCATCGCCACCATCTTGGTGGCACGCATGATCATCGCGGAGAGCGCACTGTCGTTTCTCGGACTTGGAGTTCGACCCCCGACTGCGAGTTGGGGCTCGATGCTCAATGACAGTCAATCCTTGCTCCTCGGTGTACCCCGCCTGACGATCTACCCTGCGGTCTTGATCAGCATGGCGGTGTTTGGTTTCAATCTCTTTGGAGAAGGGCTGCGCGATGCGTTCGACCCCAAGGACTGAACGCCCACATCAATGGCTCATACGGGGTGCAGCTCTCCTGCTCGCCGCCCTTCTGATCGGCTGGGTCATCGCCAACTTCCCGAAAGCCCCAATCGGTCCCCGTTACATCGGCGCCGGCCATTCGACGCCTCAGCCGGGGGGGACCTTGGTTTTCTCGGCAAGCAGTAACATCCACACGCTCGACCCGCATTTCGCCTACGACACGCTGTCCACCTCAGCGTGCCGACTGATCTACGATGGCTTACTCGACTACGACTACGAGGGAAACATGGTCCCCAGTCTGGCGGCCGCCCTTCCCGAAGTGTCGGCCGGAGGGCGCGTGTTCCGTTTCACGCTTCGCGAGGGGATCAAGTTCCACAACGGCAGAGAGATCACGGCCGAAGACATCTCGTGGTCGATGCATCGTCTCCTATCTGAGCGCATCGGCTCGCCTGGGTACCCGTTCTACAAGTCGATCGAAGGAGCGACGGCATACCACACCGGAAAGGCGGAGCGCGTGGAAGGTATCGTGGTGCTAGACGAGCGAACAATCGAGTTTCGACTCGACGAGGCCGACCAGACCTTCCTCAACGCGCTCGCCATGCCGTTCGCGTACCCGATTGCACGAGAACACGTCGAGCACCTGGAGCAGACCGAGGGCCGCGACGCCGTGGGACGCTATCCAATCGGCGCCGGACCCTTCGCGTTCTCGCGCTGGGAGCGCGGCGTTCAAGTCGAATTCGAGCGCTTCGACGAGTACTGGGCGCCTCAGGCGCGCCCCGACCGGATGATCTTTCTCGAGAACATCGCTTCTGACGTGGCGAGTGCCCGCTTTCGGAACGGCGACCTCGACATCGTGTACCGTCCAAGCAAAGTGAACCGGCTGTTCCTGCGACAGTCCGAAGCCTGGGCTCCGTATCGAGCCGAGTCGCCCAGCGCCGCGGTATTTGCGATCGGTCTCAACTGCGAGCTCCCGCCGTTCGACGACGTGCATGTCCGGCGCGCGGTGGCGCATGCGATCGATCGCTCGAAGCTGGAGCGTCTCGACCCGGGCCAGGCGATCGCTGCAAACCAAATTCTTCCTCCGATGCTTGCCCCGTACGACCCCGAGCTACCGACCAGACAGGTGTTCGACCTCGAGCGAGCCAGGAAGGAGATGCGCTTGGCAGGGTTCCCCGACGGCCTGAGCGAGCCGATCACCCTCTGGGTGCGCGGTGAGTCGGAGGTGCAGGTCGCCCAGTTGTTCCAGCAAGATCTCAAAGCGATTGGAATCGAGCTCGAGCTCAAGATGGTTTCGTTCGCCACGTATCTAAAGGAGACCGGCCGCCCGCGGGTCGCACAAGCGGCGTTCACCGGCTGGCATCAAGACTTCCCCGATCCATCGAATTTCATGGACATCCTGTTTCACAGTCGCTCGATCCATCCGGAGAACTCGGAGAACCGTTCGTTCTATCGCAACCCTGAGCTAGATGCTCTCCTCGATCGCGCGCGCGCCGAAGTGGACCGGAAAGCCCGGCTGGCGCTCTATGCCAAGGCCAATGCGATCATCGCAGACGATGCTCCCTGGGTGTTGCTCTACTATCCCGTCGACATGTTCGCGTGGCAGCCCTATGTGAAGGGATTCCGGCCGCATCCGGTCTGGCTGAACGAATACCGCAACGTCTGGCTCGACCTGCCCAGGCGGCGCGTCAGCCAGTCGATCTATCAAGAAGGCGCTGCCCCATGATTCGTTTCGTTGCTCAGCGGCTCATCTGGGGCGTCTTGGTCGTCATGTCGGTCGTCACGCTGGTCTTCTTCCTGATCTTCGTCGCCGGGGACCCGGCCGTGACTGTTCTGGGCCCACAGGCAAGGGCCGAGCAAATCGCCGACTTCAAGGCGAAAAAGGGGTTGGACCGGCCTGTGCCAGAGCAGTTCCTGAGCTACCTCGGAATCATGCGCTGCATCCGAAAGGATTCGTCGAAGTACGAGCGCGACGACGGTTCCCGCGGGTTCTGCGGCATCCTGCAGGGTGACCTGGGCGAGTCGTACTCGCATCACGAGTCCGTGAGCAATGTGATCGGATACCGACTACCACGCACCCTGCTCCTTGCATCCTTAGCGGTCCTCTTCGAGCTTCTGATCGGACTTGCGGCCGGCGTTCTCGCGGCACTACGGCGCAACCGTTGGTCCGATACACTCATCATGTTCGCCACGTTCGTCGGTATCAGTTTGCCTACATACGTCACGGGACCGATCGCGCTTCTTCTATTCGCGTTCTTGCTGGGCTGGTTCCCGTTTGGCGGCTACGGAATCGACGCGATCGATCACGTGTACCACGCGCTGCTCCCATCACTCATCCTGGCGATCGCCGGAGCCGCAACATACGCTCGGGTCATGCGCGGCGAGCTGATCGAAACCTTACGCCTGGACCACGTGCGCACGGCACGTGCCAAGGGGATGCCGATGAGGCGAGTCGTCCTGAGGCATGCGATCCGCAACGCCATGCTGCCGGTAGTGACGCTAATCGGCCTGAGCCTCCCGTTTCTGGTGGGCGGCGCGATCATCACCGAGAAGATCTTCGCCTGGCCGGGGCTCGGGCTCCTGACGATCGAGTCGATCGAGTCGCTCGATGCGCCCGTCATCATGGCGGTCGTTCTGATGTTCGGCGTTGCCGTTCAGGTTGGCAATCTCTTGGCAGACATCGCCGTGGCGGCGCTCGACCCGCGGATTCGGCTCCAGGGCTAGCCTTTCGGCTTCGATCGCAGCGGAAACACCCGGGCCCCGCTCTCGGTACGTGGCGCTAGCACCTGCATCGCGTCCAGCTTGATCTTCTTTCGGCGCGAGTCGGGAAGCTTGATGATGCAAACCCCATCACCCGACAAACCTTCGATCTTACAAAGGCCAAACTTGGGATGCTCGAGCCAATCTCCCCGTTCTGGCTTGTGCTCCCGGCGCTCGATCGAATGCTCGCGGACGGAGAGCTCCGCTGCCATCGCCCAGGTGACCCCGGCAGGCGCCACGGCAGCCACGTTCGGTTCGGAACCAGCACCCTGCAACGCCTCCATCTCGGTCCAGAGTTGGAGTCCCGTCACCTCGTCGTACGCGCGCCGCAGCACGATCCCGTCGAAGCGGTCGATGCGGAACTCAAGTGCGAAGACGGAACCGTCCACGACGTGGCCTCCATAAGTCAGGTCGCGACCTCCCTCGCGTAGCGAGATCGTGGCGTGAAGATGCCAGAATGGCTCGCCGTCGCGGTCCGAGAGATTGCCTTGCATGGATAGAAGCTCGCAGCGCTCGAACCGGTGCGATTTCTCATACCGCCGGTTCGTCTGACTGTATTCGGTGAGCTCGATCCATTCGAACGCGCCAATCGCGCTCACCCAAGCGGTTCTCAGGGCATGCTCGGTGACCAGCTCGGCAAGCGCGTCGCTCAAGCTGCTCCCGCAATGAATTCGGCCGATGATCTGCTGGGATGCGCCGGCCTCCACCGAGAAGGATCGCTTCGGTTCGCTCACGAGGCCGCTTGAGTGAGTCGCTCTTCTTTGGCGTCGACTGCATCGACGAAGAGCTTGAAATACTCACCCGCGCTGAGCAGAGCCAACGCGAGGCTGAGGTAAAGCAGGACCAATCCGACCTGCGCGAAGTCGAAATCCGTCTGATAGAACCCAAAGTTGATCCTGTACCGGTGGTGCACGATGAGAAGCAGGATTGCGACCATTTGCAGTGCCGTCTTGTCCTTGCCGGTGCGCATCGCTGCCATGACCACCCCTTCGCTCATCGCGATCGTGCGGAGGGCGGTGATGGCGAGCTCTCGAGCGATCATGATGATCACAACGACGACGCCGAGGAACGGCATGCGGCCGAGGTAGGCCAGGAAGATCAAGGTGGCCATGACGAGGAGCTTGTCCGCGAGTGGGTCGAGGAACTTGCCAAGCACGCTGATCTGCCCCCACTTGCGGGCGAGGTAGCCGTCGATGAGATCGGTGAGGGCAGTCCCGATGTAGAGCATGGCGGCCCAGAAGTTGGCTCTCGGTGTGCCGTCCCAGAGAAGCCAGAGCACGCCGGGAATCAGGACGATGCGAAGCATCGTGAGGAGGTTGGGAAGGTTGATCGCGTCATCCCGGATCGACGTGCGCTTCGGCGTTGCCTCTTCCATGCAGCGAGGTGTAGCCCAGCTTCCGGGTCCCGTCCGCCATCCATGCGACTCGGCCTTTAGGGTGAGTCGTGCCCGGGCATCTGGCGCCGCTCGTTAGTTGCATTCGGGTCATGGTATCGACAAACTCGCGGCTCACCGAGACTGTGATGCGGGAACTGACTCGGAACGTCGCTGAACGAGCGCGAACGGCGATTGGCGTCACCGCCCAGAACCTGGCCGTCCAGGACGTGATCGCCGTGGCGTTCCATGCCTACCTTTTCTTGCGGCTTTCGATCGCCCCAGACGGCCCGGACGCCGCGCTCGCGCGACGCCTCGCCTTGGCTCTTTTCGTCGTCACCGCCTGCTCGATGGTCCTCGCTCGCGGCGAAGTGGTCCGCAGTCGACGAGCCCGGGCCCTGACCTACCGATTGGGCCTGGTCGTTCCAATGTTTCTTTCGTACTTCGAGATGCGGGTATTGCTCCCAGCACTCCACCCCGAGCTCATGGACCACCCGCTGTTTGCGATTGATCGGTGGCTCCTTGGGACCACACCTTCGCTTTGGATGGAGGTGTGGAACATCGAGCCGATCGTCGAATGGTTTTCGTCGGTTTATTACGGCTACTTCCTGGTCTTGGCGCTGATGCTAGTCCCCTCGCTCTGCCTCGGCGAAGGCAGACGCCAGCAAGAGCTCTTGGCAGGCGCCATGTTGATCGCAGCGACTGGACACTTCCTGTACACAATCGTGCCGGGGGCTGGACCCTACGCAACCATTGCATTCGATCAGGCCTTGCAGGGTGGGTTTTGGTGGAAGCAGGTCGAAGTCACGGTGGTGACAGCGGGTGCCAAGCTCGACATCTTCCCGTCGCTTCACACCGCGTTCCCAACCTATTTCACGCTCCACGCGTTCGCCTACCGGCAGACCCGACCGTTCCGATGGGTTTGGCCGCTTCTGGCGTTCGTCGCCCTCAACATCGTCATCGCGACGATGTTCCTCCGTTGGCACTGGTTCATCGACGTAGTGGTTGGCGTCGTGCTTGCGTTCGCCGCCCGCAAGTTTGCGGTAGCAGTGACCGAACGTGAAATGCTCCGAGGAACACGCTACGACGGGCGTCAACCCGTCTGGGAGCGCTTCTAGCGCCTCTTCGAGAACCGCCCCGCGTCCTGCAGGAGCGTTTCGGGAACCGTGATCTCCAAGGCCGCGTCGATTTCACGCGTCTTGCGACGGATCCACCAAATGAAGCCGCCAATCATCAGGAGCGGGACCAGCGTGAGAAAAATCGTCGTGTCGACGAAAGCTTGGCGGTTTTCTTCGAGCGGAGACGTGCACGAAGGACAGGCGTAGGCCAGGTCTGCGCCCCATGCCAGTGCCACGGTCACGGCCGTGACGCATGCCGAGTGCAAACGCGTCATAGATACACCTGCCAATAGAGGATCGGCCAAACTCCGACCACGAAGTACCAGAAGATCTGCGCAGGCCAGAAGGTGAACCGGTCCAGTTCACCGCGCGAAAGCGTTCGATACGTGTAGAGCAAGATGATGAAGCCCGCGAGCACGTGAATGGCGTGGGTTCCGACGAGGAGATAGAAGAAGCCACCCAACTGACCCGAGGTGATCGTCAGGCCCTCGCGAATCAACGCGACCCACTCAGCGCCTTGAAACACGACAAAGAATCCCCCAAGAGCGATCGAGGTCAACAGGAGTCGCTTGGCGCTCGGCTGTTTCTTCTTGAACGCCCGATTGGCGAAGTAGAGGGCGACGCCGCTCGCAAGCAGCGCTACGGTGTTCAAGGCCGTTTCCTCGATCGGAAGCCGGGGCTGACCAGGCGGAGGCCAGCCACCGATGGCGTTGCTCTTGCCGATGACGAACGCGCTGATCAGACCGGAAAAGAACATGACCTCCGTAGCCACGAAGATCAGCATGCCCAACACGCCGTTCGGGAGAACCGGCTCGCGCCTCGCTGGCACGCCATACGGGCGTCCTAGTGCATCGTCAGGCATGGGCTTCGTTCCTCCCTTCCTCAGTGTGTCGCGTCGTCGTGTTCCCCGCCATGATCGCCGTGCCCGCCTTGCGCCCTAGCGGCTTCTTCCTCTAAGCCACGCTCGATCTCGCTCTTCGCGGCGACGTTTTCCCAGTTCTGTCCCTGGTGCTTCATCACATCGGGCGCGACCCCCGCAAAGAACAGCAACATGAGCGTCAACATCGTCGCCAGGAGGTACGAGATGTACTTCTTCTCGATGTTGAGATGCATGAAGTTCGCCGCCACCAGGTATGCCTTGACCACCGCGATTCCGAATGCGGTCATCAAGGTGATCATCCAGGCCTTGAGAAACCAGAACTCCACGTGCGGCGCCACGATGGGACCGAGGACACTGATGATCAGCAGCACGAGCAGAATGCCCCAAATCTTCACGTAGTGGGCTCGGCCGTGATCCTCTGCGTGGTCTTGATGTTCAGCCATGATGGTTCGTCCTCACTTGGCGATGTAGAGCAGCGGGAAGAGGAAAATCCAGATGATGTCGACGAAGTGCCAATAGATCCCGATGAGCTCGACCCGGTGTAGCTCTTTACCCTTACGCGCCTCGTTGGCGATGATCAGCATGATGATGCAACCCGCGATGACATGCAGCGCATGTAGACCTGCGGCGGTGTAGTAGAACTGCCAGAAGCCGTTGGCAGTGATCGTGTAGCCGTGGCGAATCTCGCCAGTCCACTCCACCGCCTTGACGCAGAGGAAGATTAGGCCCCCGGCACAGGTGCCGAGGAGCCATTTGGCAGCCAGTTTGCCGTCTCCATGCTCGGCCGCGTAGTGCGCAAGCACTGCGAAGAGAGATGAGGTCAGCAGCACGAACGTATTGATACCGCCAAACCATATGTTCGTGTGCGAGGCGTACTCGGCCCACTCGGGGTGACCGAGTCGGTGCATGACGTAGGAAGCTAGCAAGCCCCCGAAGATCACGATTTCCGAAGCGATTACCCACCAAACGGCGAGCTTGCCGGTCGGAATCCCCGTGGCGCTTCGGGTAGTTGCAATGGGTCTGGTCGTGCTCATGGGTGCCTCGTCATTCGGCGGGGGCGGTGTCCGGGGGGACGTCTTGCGGCCAGTAGTCCAGCTCGCGACCGGGCACGCTGAACTCGTACGGCCCGCGGTAGCAGCTCGGGAGCTCCGGCCAGTTCCCATGGGGGGGCGGGGACTCGGTCGTCCACTCGAGAGTGTTCGCCTTCCACGGGTTCTTCCCGGCGGGTTTGCCCTTGAATATGCTGTACACGAAGTTGAACAGGAAGACGGCCTGGAACGCGAGCATCACCAACAGAGCCGTGGTCGCGATGACGCGCAGGTCTTGCAGCCCCGCGAGGTCCGGGAAGTTCTGGAAGTTGTAGATGCGACGGTGCTGACCCGCGGCTCCGAGAATGAACAGAGGAATGAAGATGACGTTGAATGAGACGATAGTGCCCCAGAAGTGAATCTTCCCGAGCGGCTCGTTCATCATGCGGCCAAATATCTTCGGAAACCAATACGTCATCCCGGCGAAAAAGCCGATGATCGCAATCGGGAAGAACGTGTAGTGGAAGTGAGCGAGCACGAAATAGGTGTCATGGAAGTAGATGTCGGACCCGCTCGCGCCCAAGAAAATGCCAGTGATGCCCCCGATCAGGAACTCGGCGATGAAAGACAGCGCCCAGAGCATCGGCGTCGTGAGGCGGATCGAGCCTCCGTAGAGCGTCGCGATGTACAGGAAAATCATCTCGGCGATCGGAATCGAGATGATCAGCGTGGTGATGGTGAAAACGTTCGCCATTCGCGGGTCGATGCCGGCCACGAACTGATGATGGGCCCAGACGAAGAAGCTGATGATCCCCGTGGCGAATGCCGTGTAGAGGATCAGCTTGTAGTTGAAGAGCTTCTTGCGGGAGAAGGTGCAGATAATGTCGGCCACGATGCCCATGGCGGGCAGGAGCACGACGTACACCTCCGGGTGCCCGAAAAACCAGAACAGATGCTGCCAGAGGATCGGGTCCCCGCCACGGCCCGGGTCGAAGTAACCGGTGTGAATCACCTGGTCCATGAAGAGCATCACGGCGCCGGCGATGAGCGGACCGACGGATGCCATGAACAGAATGCTGGCGATGACGATCATCCAGAGAACCATGGGGATGTCATGCATCTTCATTCCGGGCGCCCGCGCGTTCATCAGCGTGGTGATGAAGTTGATGCCGCCGAGAAGGAATGCGACGAACTCGAGCGCAACGGCGACGACCCAGAGGGTCGAGCCCAGCGGCGTCAGGCTGTACTGCGCACTGGAAGAGAGCGGTGGATATGCGGTCCACGCTCCGCCGAAACCGCCCCCGGGAACGAAGAGCGAGGCGATGAGAATGATCGCGCTGAGCAAGAAGATTTGATACGAGAGTCGGTTGATGCGCGGAAAGACCATGTCGTCGGCACCGATCATCAATGGGATGAGGTAGTTGCCGAACGCAGCGATCAGCACGGGCATCGCGACCCAGAAGATCATGATGGTGCCGTGATTGGTGACCAAGGCGTTGTATTCGCCTTGCGAGACCATGCCGTAACCCGGGACGCTCTTGCCCGGGAAGGCCAGTTGCATCCGGAACGCGTACGACATGAACCCGCCGATCAGCGCCATCGCCATGCCGGTAAACATGTACTGCATCGCAATGATCTTGTGATCCGTGGAGAAGACGTACTTGCTCCAAAAGCTCTGCTCGTGATGCGCGTCGTGGGGGTGCACCCCGTGTGTCTCTATCGTGCCTGCTTCAGCCATGACCATTCCATTCAGCGGGAAGCGAGCTTGCCCGTGCCGCCCTGCGACATCCAAGCCGCATGTTCTTCTGGGGTTTCGACGAAGATGCGCGCGCCCATGATGCCGTGCCCAATCCCGCACATCTCGGCGCACTGAATGTCGTATTCGCCGGCCCTCGTGGGCTTGAACCAGCCCTTCATCACTCGACCGGGAATCGCGTCTTGTTTCAAACGGAACACTGGAACGGAGAAGTCGTGCAAGACGTCCTTGGAGATGAGCTCATACTGGTAGGTCGTGCCCTCTTGGACGTGAAGCTCGTTGTACGTCGCGATGTCATCGGCGGTGTCGAGCTCGTTGTCGGCACCGGGATGAACGAAGTTCCAAGCCCACTGTTGCGAAATGATGCGCACGGTGGAGTCCGCCTCGGGAAGGCGCTGTTTGATGTTGTACCAGACCATGATGGCCATGAAGACGATGACCAGATCGCACACGATGATCGCAGCGTGAGGATAGCTGATCCAACGCTTCAGGTCCTTCTCTTCACCCGTAACGTATTTGGCGCGATGCCCGTCCCTCTCCCGGAAGCGGAAGATGAGGAAGAAGAACGCCGCATAGGCGAGAAG
>JBAVOF010000250.1:0-4710 GCA_049691835.1 Polyangiales bacterium | reverse complement strand
CATGGGATCTCGGAAACGAAAACTCGAACTGCGCAGTCCCCCCGGACAAAGGCTCCGCCCGCGATTGGCTCATGCGAGTGACGGACTCCGTCCGGGGCGCCGACGCGGGCGCGCTCATCACGCTCGGGCTCCACATGGAAGACCTCGAGCAGGACCGAAATCTCGGCCCGAGGGAGGCCGCCGAGGTCTGCGACTTTCTGCAGATGCACGGATATCCGGGTTATGCCGCCTGGGCGAACGGCCCCACGGACGAGCGGGTCTTGCCATTCCTCGCACGGTTGACGCGATGGCTGGGCGGGGGCGCCGACGTCCTCTTCGCAGAGTTCGGTGTGCCAACCACCAAGCGCGCTGAGCCAGACCGTGAACGAGCCATCGCCGCATCCGGGCCCGCCCTCGTCGAAGAGCAGGAGGCTGCTTCGTACGTCGACCGGGCTCTGGGTGCGCTGCGCGACTGCGGTACCAGCGGCGCCATGCTCTGGTGTTACTCCGACTACGCGGAGGCGATCTGGGGACTTCCCCCGCTCGATCTGGCAGTCCACGAGCGATCGTTCGGGCTCTGGCGTGCCGACGCCTCCCCGAAGCCGGCGGTGGCGGTGGTCGACGCGTTTGCGAAGCGAGTCGCCACGACTGACCCTGATCGTCCCATCGCGGACTCGGCCTGGATCGACATCGATGCGGCTGAGTTCTACCGCGGACCTTCGTTAGAGGTGCAGCGCTTGTACCGACGCTATTGCGAGGCGATGGGCACGTTAGACAAGGCGCCTCCAAACGTCAACGAGCCCGGGTGAGCTCCACCAGAAGATCGTCGAGGCGAACCGTCGCAATGCGGGTACCGATGTCGGCGAAGCCGTAGGGCAGTACGAGGATCCCGCCCGAAATCATGCTGCCGCACGAGTAAACGACGTTGGGGACGTAGCCGTCGCGTTCGTCGGCCGCGGGCTCTAACAGAGGCGCGTCGAGGTGACCGATGACGCGTGCAGGGTCCTCCTTGTCGAGCAGGATGGCCCCGAGAGCGTATTGGCGCATCGCCCCGACGCCGTGCGTGATCACGAGCCAGCCCGCATCGGTTTCGAGAGGAGATCCGCAATTGCCGAGCTGAGTGATTTCCCAGGGACGCTCGGGCCTCTGGATCACCTCGCTCTGGTGCCAGAAGCGGACGTTGTCCGACCACATGAGGAAGTTGTTTTCGTTGTCGAGTCTGGAGAGCGCAGCATAGCGCCCTTCGATCATCCGGGGAAAGATCGCAATGCCCTTGTTCCTGGCGGACGGGCCGTTCAGCGTCGCGATTCTGAAAGTCACGAAGTCGGCTGTTTCGATCAGCTGCGGGAGGATCTGATAGCCATCGTACGCTGTATACGGAGCGAAGTACGTCACGGTTCCGTCGTCGTGGGTGAAACGGACGAAGCGAGCGTCCTCCATCCCGTGACTCTCGGCGGGGCCAGTTGGAAAGAGGACACGCTCGGAGATCTTCGAGCCTGGGGGGAACGAGCTCTCGTAGTTCGAGGACGCGAGCCAGTGGATCGTTCGGGTGACGTGCGTGGCATCGGGTCTGTGATGGTGTTGCCGGTCGACCTCGCGAATCATGGTCTCGAGCTGCTCTAGGCTGAACCGCTCGGGAAGCGCGTCGAGCACGGTAGCAGCGATCTCGTCGTATACGTCGAGCTCACGAAGTTTGGCGTGGAAGCTGTGCATCTCGTAGACCGGAGCTTGGTGGCGCGCGGTGCTCGCTCGCCGACTCGGCGCTTCCATTTCGATCTGGCCGCCCGCGTCGATGACACCCGAGCGAAACTCGATCGACGAGATGTGCCCCTCGCCGATGGCCCGTAAGCTCAAGACGAAGCGCTGCTCGCCCGGAGCGAGACCCTCTTGGTCGGGCGCCAGCACGATCGAAGGATTGCTGAGCGCGGCGGACTCGATCGAGTACTCGTGGGTGAAATAGGCGCCGATGAGCAACTTGCGCTCCGCCGAGAGCTCGTCCGATCGGGCGACATGTGGCGCTGCAACCGCCGCGAAGTTCGTCTCGAATACCGACCGCAAGTCGACGTGGCGCGCGGAGAATCGGGCTTGCGTCGTGCTCAAGGTCGTCCTCACCTCTGACTCGGACAACGCCAGGATCCGCGACAGAATGCGCTCAACCCGCGAGCGCCCGTCCAGCGAGTGTTCGCTTCCAGGCGTGAACGGCTTCGTGATCACCCGGGTCGGATCGGGCACCAACCGCGCGGCGGTTCTCGTGACGGGGATGGTGCGCATCTCGACAGTCTCCTCGCACTCACAAGGCGTGGCCAGCCGAAACATCCAAAGGGGTGTTTTACGTCGCGGAGCAGATCAAACGGCGGGCGCGAAGATTCTCGAGTCGACCATGTCCGTCCGCGCGTGCCCGCTCCGCCGGTCTGCCTAGACCTCCTGCGGAGCCGACCGAGCAACATCGCCATGTTCACGAGGCGTCACTTCAAGTCATTCGATTTCACATGCCTGAGGTCGCGGCGGGAGCTTGCTCTGCAGAGTTCGCGTTGCGACAGCAGCTCGCCCGAGCAGGAGCGCCGGCGCACCCTGCACGTCGGCGTCATCGAGGCTCCGTCCGCGCTATGGACGGGTCAGCAATTGGTCAACGCCTTTCCCTACGGCTCGGCGCCGAAGTACCTCATCCGGGACCGAGACAAGGTCTGTGGCGGAGAGTTCGTTCGCCGCGGACAACTTTCTGAGGAACGACAGCGTTTCTCGACAATCGTGGGAGCGTCAAACCAAACCACAGCGATCTGCGCGAGCGTGCAGGTATGCTATCCTCCGCGGCCGACCCCGCAGCGAGCGCCTATGTGGAAGCGACAACCCCTACCGTCTAGCTCTGCGTTCCTTTGGGTGCTTGCGTGTGTCGTGGCCTTGCTCGCGCAACTCGGATGCAAGCGAGGGTCCCCCGCGGACGAAAGGCAAGAGTTGATCGTCTTCGCGGCTTCCTCGCTAACCGAAGCGTTCGCGAACCTCGAGCGCGCGTTCGAGGCCGAAAACCAAAACGTCGATGTCTCGATCGCCTTCGCGGGAAGTCAGGTGTTTCGACTGCAGATCGAACAGGGGGCACCCACTGATGTGTTTGCCTCTGCAAACCCGGACCACATGGACGCGTTGATCCGCCAAGGATTGGTGCTGCGCAGCGAGACCTTTGCCCACAACGAGCTCGTCGTGGTCGTTCCGCTCGACAATCCGGCGGGGATCGAATCGTTCGAGGATCTGCGAAAGGCCAAACGGCTGGTGATCGGCGTGTCGAATGTACCGATCGGCGCATACACACGCGAGGTGTTGAAACGAGCGAGTCGCGCGCTCGGACCCGACTTCGAAACCGACGTGCTCGAACATGTCGTTTCCGAGGAGAGCAACGTACGATTGGTGCGCGCGAAGGTCGAGCTTGGCGAGGCCGACGCCGCGATCGTCTACCGGACGGATGCGATTCCGTCGGACCGGGTTCGATCGATCCCGATACCCCCCGACCTCAACGTTCGTGCCACCTATCGTGTCGGTGTGCTTCAACGCGCACCGCATCGCGCCCTCGCGGAGCGATGGGTCGCGTTCCTGCTGTCGGGGGCGGGCAAACGGATCCTGGCCGATCATGGGTTCGTGCCGGAGTGATGCCGACCCCTCCAGCCACCACGACGTGGGCGCGTCCCGTCGCGTGGGGGCTCGGCGTCTTGCTTTTCGGCCTGATCGTCCTTCCCGTCCTGTCTTTGGCGCTCTCGTCCTCCCCTGCCGATCTAGCGGCCGGCGTGCACCACCCCCTGTTTTTACCGGCGCTCACGCTGAGCGCGCGCACAACGCTGTTGAGCCTGGTTCTCGTCGTCCTCGCCGGGACACCGCTCGCTTGGTGGCTCGCCGTCGGGCCCACGCGGTACACGCGCATCGTCGAGCTGCTCATCGTGCTCCCCGTCGTGATTCCGCCCGCGGTGCTCGGCGTGGCTCTGCTCGAGACGTTCGGTCGCAGCGGGCTGCTCGGTCCGGCCCTGACCAACGTGGGCATTCAGGTGCCCTTCACGACCGCGGCGGTGGTCTTGGCTCAGGTCGTGGTCTCTGCGCCGTTCTACATCGAGTCGGCCGCGATCGCATTTCGCAAAGTCGACCTCGATCTCCTGCTGGTGGCGCGCACCCTCGGTGCATCGCCGACGGCGGCCTTCTTTCGGATTGCGGTCCCGGTCGCGTTTGTAGGCCTGCGCGGAGGCGCGGCCCTGGCCTACGCGCGCTCGATCGGAGAGTTCGGGGCGACCTTGCTCTTCGCGGGAAACCTCTCTGGGACGACGCAGACCATGCCGCTGGCCATCTACATGGCTCTAGAGTCGGACGTTCGCGTGGCGCTCGCGATCTCGCTCGTGCTCGTCGGGATCGCCATCGTGCTGCTTCTGGTCGTTCGGATTGGACCCCAGGCGCTCTCTTCGAGGACGCTGGGCCAAGAAGAGGATCAGGGAGGAGGGCGTCGCCCGTGGACTGGCATGTGAAGCTGCGGGCGCGGGTCGGGGTGCTCGACCTCGATGTCGAGCTCGAGGGCGACGAGCAGTCGACCGTGGTGATCGGGCCCAACGGTGCCGGGAAAACGACGCTGCTGCGCATGATCGCCGGCGCCTACCGACCCACGGAGGGCAAGATCACCATCGAAGAAAAGACCGTGTTCGATTCGCAACGAAAGCTCCTGGTTCCTCCAGAAGAACGCCGTGTGGGCTACGTGCCTCAAGG
>JBAVOF010000249.1:0-5822 GCA_049691835.1 Polyangiales bacterium | reverse complement strand
GCATTGCAGGGTCGGTCGATGTCATGCCCTGGCTTCAGCTCACGACGATCGGTTCCGTCCGCTATCAGGCCTTCGACCCGGAGCTGGAGCTCGCGGCGATCGCTCCCCAGCCTTCGGATCGCCTCACCGCCGCCGGCACGCTCGAGACCCGCTTGTTCGGGGAGCTCGGCAAGGTGGCTCTCGAGCTTCGCCCGAGCGTGCGTCTCGCTTGGTCGCGCGCATCGATCCGGCAGGCCCAGCTCGGGGGACAGGCGGAGCCCCAAACCTCGGACTTGCTTCCCACCTATCGAGTCGCCGGGGCCATTTCGCCGTTGGATTGGCTCGCGTTTCGCGCTTCGATCAGCAGCGGCTACAGGCTGCCGTCCTTGCTTCAGCTCTTTGGGAACCGCAGCCGCGTCGTCGGTAATCCAACCCTGGTCGCGGAGCGCTCTCTGGCCTACGACGGGGCGGTAACGGCTCGAGGTCACACCGGGCTGCTCAATGGGTACGCTTCAATCGGAGCGTTTCTGACGCAGATCGACGACGCGATTCGTTTTCGCAGCCTGTCGCAGGGCACGATCATCGCCGAGAACATCGACTCAGCACGCAACCGCGGCGTCGAGGTGGAGCTTCGCGGCGGCGTGACGCAGCACTTCATCGTTCAGAGCGAGGTGACCTGGACCGAGGCGATCGATCAGGCGACCGGCAATTGGTTGCCGGGGCAGCCACAGTGGGTTGCATTCGCGCAGCCCGAGGCTCACTCGGGCACCCTGTCGAAGGCCGTCTCGGATATCTTGGCGTTCTTCCAAGTCTCATACATCGGCAAGAGCTACGGCGACCCGGCGAACCTCGTCGAGCTTCCTGCGCGCGCTGTGCTCGCCACCGGCTTCGGGGTCGATCTGCTCGAAGGACAGTTGGGATTGAGCTTTCGAGTCGATGATCTCCTGGACGTTCGAGGTTTTGATCTTCTGGGTTTTCCGCTTCCGGGACGCCGATACACCGGCCGGGTCAGTTACCGTTACGCCTGGTAGCTTGACTTCAGCGATGCTCAAAGTAGCGTTCGATTTCTTGCGAGGGTCGAAGACGGCTTCACCGAGGTCGTTGGAGATAGGTCGACGGAGAGAAATCCGCTCGATCGAACAGGGAAGTCGGTGAGAGGCCGACGCGGACCCGCCACGGTATGTGACTGAATGCGCTGCCACGATGCCACTGGGTGAAGACCTGGGAAGGCGGCAGAGCCTAGGGTCACCAGCCCGGAGACCTACCCATCGTGAGCTCACTCGAATCGCCTCGGGGAGGGCGGGTGGTTACATGGCTCCAGTTCCACGATCGAACGCGCCTTGTTCCTGTCTCTCCTTCGCCGAAGCAGGAGGAAGCCAATGGAACGGGTACTCATTTTCACTCTTCTGATCTTTGCCGCCCTCGCCGTCACTGGCTGCGGCGATGACGGGAGCGGAGAGATGACCGGTGAACCGGCGCTGAGCCAGCTCGACGAAATCCCGCGGTACGCGGTGGTCAGCTCCGACTTCAGTAGCTCTTCGATTGCGATGCTCGATCGGGATTTCGGAATCATCGACGAGAGCTGGCTCAACTCCGGTACGACTTTTCCTGGCTTGGTCGCCACCCTCTCGGGTGACGTGGTCTTGCCTAGCCGCCAGGCCGGCGACGGGAGTTTCACGGTCGTCGATCGGTTCTTCACCGACGTGGTGAGCCGATTCTTCGTTCCCAGCGGGGACCTCAGCGGACAGGTGCGTACTCACGGCGACGTCGCGGGGAGCGGCTTCTCGTCGAATCCCCAGGACGTGATCTTCGTGCACGAGGACAGCGCCTGGGTTCCTCGGTACGAGTCCAATTTCGACCCTGCAGCTCTCCCAGAGAATCAGGGCAACGACTTGTTCGAAATCAACCCTAGCGACATGAGCGCGACCGGCGCTCGAATCGGCCTGTCTTCGCTCAACAACGTGGGTACAGTCGTGACTGACGACGGCCCCGTCGAAGTAGAAGTGCTCGCCCGGCCGAGCCGAGGCGTGCTCGTGGGCTCGACGATGGTCGTCGGGCTGGACCGGATCAGCCCCAATTTCGATGCTGCCGGGACCGGGATGGTCGCGATCGTCGACCTCGAGGACGAGTCGATCGCAGGGTTGGAGCTCACGGGCCTCAAGAGTTGCGGGCATCTGGTCCCGGTGCCCGGAGCGCCCCGCAAGGTTGTCGTCGGATGCATCGGCTTTGCGCAGCCATTCGGGGACGAGGCACAGGTGCGGGCCACGTCCGGCATCGTGCTGCTCGAGGTCGCGGACAGCGCGGTCGTGATCGAACGCGTGTGGCGGCTTGCGGATCATCCGGGCGCTGCGATCGCGGTCAACTCGGTCGTGGCGATCGACGCCGAGCGAGTCGTCGCTGTGGCGAATGGCGATTTCGCCGCAGCCACCGACGGGCTGTACCTCGTGAACCTCGCTAGCGGGGCCCAGGAGCTCATCCACGAGTCTAGCGATTCGTTCGTGCTCGGCCGCTCGGCGTACGATCCGGACAGCGAGATGCTCTACGTACCCGACGCTGCGCAGAATGTGGTGGTTGAGCTCGCGGCGGATGGGAGCGGCTTTGCCGAGGTCGGTTCGACCGAGATTGCACCGGGCCTAGGCCTCCCGCCGAAGCAGGTCTATCTGCTCGACTGAAAGCCAACCCTTTGCGCGCTGGGGTGTGCCTGGGTGGCTCCGGTGCCTAGTCGCCCATCCGGCTCACCTTGCCGCGCGCCTTCTTCTGCTCCCCACGTCGACGTTTGTCGTCGAGGCGCCTTCGTTTCGACGAGTGCGTGGGCTTCGTTGCGACGCGGCGCTTTGGCGGCACGAGTGCTTTGCTGATCAGAATGCGCAGCGCGGCACGAGCGCCCTCGAGATTTTGCCGTTGGGATCGCTCGGCTTGCGCGCTGAGCGCGATCGCTCCCCGCGCATCGATCCGCTTGCCAGCCAACTTGCGAAGACGGGCTTTCTGCGTCCGGGTCAGGGTCTCCGTCCCTTGCAGATCGAAGCGAAGAGTCACCTTGGTGGCGACCTTGTTGACGTTCTGACCGCCCGGCCCGGACGAGCGGCTCGCGCTCCAGGACAGATCTCGGGCGGGAATCGTCAAGCGTTGGTTGATGACGAGGTCCCTGCTCGTCGCCTGTGCTTCGGCTGTCATCGCGGATTCGGGCTCTAGACGGGCTGACTAGTCCTCGACCGACGCGAGGACATCCCGAACGCGATCTTCCCACGGAACCAACCGCCCGACGAGATCCTCGGTGCGCGAGATGTCCAGCACGCTGTATGCGGGACGAGGTGCCGGACGGGGAAACTCTTCGCTCGTGCACGGCTCTACACGGCAGTGCGGGTTGACCAGCGCGGCGACCAAGGTCGCAAGCTCGAACCAGGTGCATTCTCCGCCGTCGGTCACGTGGTAGACGCCGCGGCTCCCGCGGTTTGCCAGAACCAGGCTGACCTCGGCGAGCCTCCGGGTGTCGGTTGGGCGCCCGCGCTGATCATCGACTACCCGAAGGCTCTGCCGGGTCTTGGCGAGGTGCCGGATCGTCCGGACGAAGTTCTGTCCCCAGGGGGCGTACAGCCAGCTGCTTCGCACTATGAGGTGCTCGGCGCCGGAGCGTTGGACGAGCTCTTCTCCGAGCGCTTTGCTCCGCCCGTAGGCGTTGACGGGGCGCCGTGGGTGATCGGTCGGATACGGCCGCGTGGCCGTTCCGTCGAAGACGTAGTCGGTGCTGTAGTGCAGAAGCTTTGCGCCTACCGCCTTGCAGCGAGCGGCGAGTCCGCCCACCGCGCGGCCGTTGATCGCGTTAGCCAAGTCCTCGTGCTCTTCGGCGGCATCGACCAGGGTGTAGGCGGCGCAATTGACGACCCACTGCGTTCCTGGGCTCACGAACCGTTCGACCGCGGCCGAATTGGTGACGTCCAACTCGGCGCGCGTGGTACCGACGTGGTCGATGCCCCTGGCTCTCAGAAGCTCCGTCCAGCAGCGGCCGAGCATGCCATCGGCGCCGATGACGAGTAGGTCAGCCATAGCGTGGGAGGCGGTCGGCGGGGATGTCCCGCAAACGCAGGTTTCGTTGGTCCTTGGCCGAAAGGCGGGGAGACCGAATTGGCCACTCGATTCCGATCTCGGGATCGTCCCATGCGACTCCTATTTCACTCCGCGCCACGTAGAAGTCCGAGCATTTGTAATAGAACATCGCCCGTTCGCTGACCACGCAGAAGCCGTGCGCGAAACCTGGAGGCATGTAGAACTGCCGCTTATTGTCCGAAGACAGCGTCACGCCTTCCCATTCGCCGAACGTCGGGGAGCCGACGCGTACGTCAACCGCCACGTCGAAGACCTCGCCTTCGAGCACGAAGCAGAGCTTTCCTTGGTCGTGTGGGTGTTGCAGGTGAAGCCCGCGCAAGATGCCCTTGGCGGAAAGCGAGAGGTTGTCCTGAACGAACTCCGCGGCGACTCCCGCCTGCGCATAGCGGTCCCGCGAATACGACTCCATGAAATAGCCGCGTTCGTCACCGTGGACAGCCGGCTCGATGATCAGCAGACCCGGGATAGTCGTAGTCTCGACTTTCATCAGATGTCCAAGCCGGCTGCGAGCGCCTGCAAGTACTGCCCGTAGTCGGTTTTCTCGAGCGGTGTGGCCAATCGGGCAAGCTGATCGGCATCGATCCAGCCCTTGCGAAACGCGATCTCCTCGGGACAGGAAGCACGCAATCCCTGGCGTTGCTGAATCGTCTGCACGAAATTGGCCGCTTGGAGCAGTGCCTCGGGCGTACCGGTGTCCAGCCAAGCCACGCCCCGGCCGAACTTCTTCAATCGAAGTTGGCCGGCATCGAGGTATCGGCGGTTCAAGTCGGTGATCTCGAGCTCACCCCGCGCGGATGGCTTCAGCGCCTTGGCATGGGCGACGACGTCCTGGTCGTAGAAGTAGATCCCAGCCACCGCGTAATTGGACTTTGGCTTCTGTGGTTTCTCTTCGAGCCCGATGACCATGCCGTCCTCGTCGAACTCGGCGACACCGTAGGCTGTTGGATTGCTGACGTAGTAGCCGAACACCGTTGCTCCGCGATCCTGCTGCGCGCTTTGCATCAGCAGGCCCTGTAGCCCGTGCCCGTAGAAGACGTTGTCCCCGAGCACGAGCGCACAGGCGTCCCCGTCGATGAAGCTCTCACCGATCAGGAACGCTTGCGCGAGCCCGTCGGGGCTTGGTTGCACTGCGTACTCGAAGCGAAGCCCCCAGCTCTCTCCGTCGCCGAGAAGCGCCTGAAAGAGTCCCTGCTCGTGCGGAGTCGTGATCACCAGGATCTCGCGAATCCCAGCGAGCATGAGCGTCGACAGCGGATAGTAGATCATCGGCTTGTCGTAGATCGGCATGAGTTGCTTGCTCAACCCCTTGGTGAGCGGATGCAGCCGCGTACCGGTTCCGCCTGCCAAGATGATGCCTTTGTCGATCATGCTCGCCTTCTACCCCGTCCGTTCGCTGTAGTTCAAATCGATCCACTTTCGGTACTCACCGGAGCGCACGTCTCGAACCCAGCTCTGGTTCGACAAGTACCATCGGACGGTCTTGCGAATGCCGGAATCAAAGGTTTCCTTTGGCTCCCAGCCGCACTCCTGCCGTATGCGCGTTGCGTCGATCGCGTAGCGCAGGTCGTGGCCCGGCCGGTCGGTGACGAACTGCTTGAGCGCCAGGAGCTCGTCGAGCGCCGCGCCCGTTTCTTCAGCCAGGATCTGACAAAGTGTATCGATCACTTCGAGATTCGTCTTTTCGTTGTTTCCGCCGATGTTGTATGTGCGACCCACGCGGCCCTTCTCGATCACCGTCC
>JBAVOF010000248.1:0-5222 GCA_049691835.1 Polyangiales bacterium | reverse complement strand
CCCGTAAGCTCGGTTCGGTCGGGAAGCCGATACCGGGTGTGGAGATCGAGATCGAAGCGACCGAAGACCCGGAGCAAGGCGAGATCATCATCTACGGGCACAACGTCATGAAGGGTTACCACAAGCTCGACAAAGCAAACGAAGAAGCACTCGTCGAAAAAGGCGGCATGCGCGGTTTTCGCTCCGGCGACATGGGTCGCATCGATGATGAAGGGTTTCTTCACATCACCGGCCGCGTCAAAGAGCAATACAAGCTGCTCAACGGGAAATACGTCGTGCCCACCCCGATCGAAGAAAAGCTGAAGCTCTCGCCCTACATCTCCAATGTCATGGTCGACGGGGTGAACCGGGAATACAACGTTGCGCTCGTCATTCCCGACTTCGAGGTTCTCAGACCGTGGGCAGCCAACAAGGGCCTCAGCGCGGACCCCGCTGCTCTGGTGAAGAGTGAGGAAGTCCGTGCGCTGATCGCAGACGAAATCGAGAAGCTCTCGTCGGATTTCAAAGGCTACGAAAAGGTTCGCAACTTCCACCTCGGCGAGGAAGACTTCACGACAGCGAACGGGATGCTCACGCCCACGTTGAAGCTCAAGCGCCGCGTCGTGCAAAAGCGATATGGCGCTGCGATCGAGTCGCTCTACGCCCACTAGACCTGCGCCAGGGTGCCGATTGGATTGCCGACGCGCTTGAGAGATCACGCGAGAACATGAGATAAGAGATGTCTGCACTCGCTTGGATTGTGCTCACAGGCTTTGGAATGTGCGCGATTGCGCTAGTGGGGAGCGTCGCGCTCCTCATGAAGAAGGCCACGTTCGATAGCATCATCATGCCGCTCGTGGCTTTTGCGGCCGGGTCGCTTCTGGGCGGTGCATTTTTTCACATGCTCCCCGCGGCGTCGAAGTCAATCCCCGATCCCGTGCGCTTGTATCTGTGGACGCTGGCGGGGTTCACGGTGTTCTTCGCCCTCGAGCAGTTTCTTCATTGGCACCATTGCCAGCGAGCGAAATCGGACTGCAAGGAACCTCTCACCTACTTGGTCTTGATCGGAGATGGCCTACACAATTTCCTAGGCGGCCTCGGCGTGGGAGCTCTGTTCCTCACGGATATTCGCCTCGGGATTGCGGCCTGGCTTGCCGCGGCCGCGCACGAGGTCCCGCAAGAGCTGGGCGACTTCGGCGTGCTGATTCATGGGGGATGGAGCAAAAAAAAGGCCCTGCTGTTCAACTTGCTTTCGGGGCTCACCTTTCTGGTTGGCGGTATCACGGCCTGGATGGCTTCAGCGACACTCGACATATCCTTCCTCGTCCCTTTTGCGGCAGGGAATTTCATCTACATCGGCGCTTCTGACCTGGTGCCGGAGGTCAACAAGCATGTCGATCCCGTCACGAACACCATTCATTTCGTCAGTTTTGTCGCTGGACTCGGACTGCTCTGGCTCATGCGTCTGGCGATGCCCTCCTGAGGAAGCCTTGCTTAGGACATGGGCCGTAGGCATGCTCGATTGCGGGCAAGACGAAATGGACACGTCTCTCGAAGAAGCGCTACGAGCAGCACTCGATGACGAATACCACGCGCGGGCCACGTACCGCGCCGTTCTCGACGCATTCGGCGATCTGCGCCCCTTCATCAACATGGTGGAATCGGAGGAGCGGCACATTCAGGCACTGAAGCGACAGGTCGAAAGACACGGGATCGCGGTGCCAAACGACAACTGGGCCGGACGCGTGGCTGCGCCCGAATCATTGGAGCGAGCATTCGAGGATGCGGTGAAAGCAGAGCACGAGAACGCCGTGCTATATGAGAAGCTGGCGGCGACGGCATCGAGGCGGGTCTCCCTGAGCAAGATCGAACCCTCTTCGGCTACTCGGAAGGGCTGAGCCAAACTTCGACTTGGCTCTCGCCCGTGATTGCATCATTGCGGCTTTGGGATCTCGTGCCCACGCTTGCGCGCCCCGGCAATGTTGATGGCAGCCGCTTGCTTTTTCAGCGCCCCGGCGTTTCGGCTCCCACCTTGGTCGAGCACCTTGCCTGTTTGCCCTCTGGCGATCCTGCCGGTGTCCTTTTCCAGGATGCGGTATTTCTCCCCCCGCTTTCTAACGATCAATGGCATCGCGCATCCCCCCGCTCACCCTCCGGTGACGATACGGTGATAGAGGCGATTCGCCGCTGGGTCTTGGAACGGCAGGAGCGACTCCCCGTACACCCAATCCCGATTGAGCGTTTTGAGCCAGTCCTCGGTCACACGCTCTGGTTCGAGTCCCGCGGCACGGATCGCGGCCACCAGCTCGAACACACCTCGAATCGGTTTTCCGTCCGCATAAATGCGCGCAAACGAGGCGTACAGTTCTTGGAGCTCATTCTTGTCGGTCATGCTCGTTCTCCATGTCACACGGCGTCGATCAACTCCCCTAGGTTAGCAGCGCCCTTGCCTCCGGCGACCAGAACATCAGGTTCGCTGAGCGTCTTGAACTCGCGCACGAACTCCAAAGAACTTTCCACCATCCGGGTGGGATGCATGCATCGAGCGGGCCAAGCTCTGTGGTCCAACGAAGTCCCCCTGCTTTCGTCCCAGAACATGAAGAGGATACGGCATTGGTCGGCGCGAATCGTGCGCCTCCATATGGGACGGGCGAAGAAACTGCGCCGGGTGCAGGCACAAGCGCGTGTGCCTGACACGCATCTTGCCGGCGTTCGTGAACGACGCGGATTTCGTCGACATGTTCGTCCGCGAGGCGCGCTCGTCGGCGCTGCCGCATCACACGCACATCGCCCGCGCGCTCGACCTCGGGATCGCCGACGGGACGCACATCCTCCACGCGCTCGCATCCGCGCTCGACTTCGCGCACACGGCAACGCCGCCGGCATCATCCACCGCGACGTGTCCCCCTCGAAAGTGCTGTGATATGCGTGGGAAATTGTGGGAGTTGTATTCGGGTTAGACCTTCGCGACTCGAACCGAACGGCCGAAATGTTGAAGCGCGTCCCATCCGATCGGTACGAGCCCGCAACCGCGTTGCCGTTCGGGTCGACGGTCACCTGGTGGGAATAAGCACTGTCCGCATTCCTGATTTCAATCAACACCGGGCCCCACTGGCCATCCCGCATGCTGAAGCCCCAGGTCTGGCTCACCTCGAGCGTCTAGCCCGAAACGCCTTCAATCGCGATCGTGAGCATCGCCGTGTAGGCGCTCGAGAGCCCGAGCGCGCGTGCAGGGGTGTAGCTTGCAGTCTGTCCGGTGACCACCACCTCGGTCGGAACCTCGCTCGCCAGATCCGCGGGCACCGTCTGCACCAGGTGCAGGGTCCCGGCGCCTCCTCCTCTTCCCGCGGTGCCTCCGCTCCCGGCCGTGCCTCCGCTGCCTCCACAGCCCAGTGTCACGGCTAACCCCGCAGCTACGAACAAGCCGACAACCTTTGCTTCAGGCAGCGTGCCTCAGCGAGCACGATACACGAGTATCCCAATCGTCTGGAAGCGAGAGTTTGGACGCGTTCCGCCTGCGCCCTACCCCCCAAAGTCGACTGGCTCTCTATCCTCCAACCCGCCGCTCAACTCAAAAGACGTCCGGTATGGTATCTTTATCCGTTCATGGCCCCCGGGATCTCCGAGCACTTCGGCGACTACGAGCTCGTGAAGCGGCTCGGCGTCGGCGGCATGGCCGAAGCGTTCCTCGCCGTTCGTCATGGGCTCGGCGGCTTCGAGCAGCGCGTGTGTTTGAAGCGCATCCTCCCCACGTTCGTCGATGACGCCGACTTCGTCGCGATGTTCCTTCGCGAAGCGCGCTTGTCGGCGCTGCTCCACCACGGTCATATCGCCCGCGTGCTCGACTTCGGCATGGCCGACGGAACGCAGTACCTCACCCTCGAGCTAATCGAGGGCGCGGACCTCCGAGCGTTGCTGCGCCACCTCCTCCGGCATGGGGAGACGCTCGACCCTGGGCTCACGTCATACATCGCACACGCGCTCGCTTCGGCGCTCGACTTCGCGCACACGGCCGATGCGCACGGTACGGCTGCCGGGATCATCCACCGCGACGTCTCGCCCTCCAACGTGCTTCTCAGCAACGCCGGGGAGATCAAGCTGGCCGACTTCGGCATCGCCAAAGCCACGAACCTCCCCGGCAGCATCCAAAGCGGAGCGCTCAAGGGGAAGATCCCCTACATGGCGCCCGAGTACGCGCTCGGCCGGAGCTGCAGCCCACGCTCCGACCTTTTCTCGCTCGGCGTGCTTCTCTACGAATGCCTCGCCGGCTGCCGACCGTTCGAGGGCGATAACGATCTTCAAACGCTCGACCGAGCCCGCACCGGGCGGCACGACCCGCTTCAGGACGCCGCCCCGAACACGCCCGCACCGCTGGTCAACGCGATCGAATCGTTGTTGGCGCCCGACCCCAGCCAACGCCCCGCCAGCGCCGGGCATTTCATCGGGATGCTTGCGGAGGCTCCGCCGCCTTCGTTGGCGCAGCGCGACCTCGGCAGGCTCGTGCGATCAATCGACCAGCGCGATGCGATCCCGAGCGCGCCCGGTCTCGCCTCCACTCGACCGGCGCCTACTCTGCGTCCTCGGAAACGCCTTCCATCTCGGAGCTAGCGTCTCCGTATGTGTTGCTCTTCTGCTCTTCGAGCAAGCTGAGCCCAATCGCCATCGCCTTGCGAACTCGTTGAAGGAGCGCTTCGTCGGTCGCGATTTTCTCCATGGCCATCGAAAGCTTTGTCTCGAGCTGTGACTTCACAGCCTCCAAGGAACCGACGCGCGACTCGAGATCGCGCTTGTTTCCCGTGAGCACCTCGACCCGCGCACGGCTTGCATCGAGCTCCTGTTGCAGCCCGTCACGCGCCTCCTGGGTCTCGGCAAGCTCGACCTGCAATCGATCCCGGACCCCTTGGGTTTCGGCGAGCTGTGCAGTCGACGTCGCGAGGGCGGAGCTCGTCTCGTTGAGCTTGCGCTCGAGCTCATCCGCCCGCTCTTGGTTGAGCATCTCGCGCTCTCGCGCTCCGGCCAGCTCCGTCTCGGTGTCGGCGAGCTTGCGCCCCAGCCTCGCAAGTTGCTTGGAATGCTCTTGCTCCTGGGTTTCGATCTCGAGCTGTTTCTCGCCTTGCAGGGCAGCTTCGCGCTCCGCCATTGTTCGCCGCCACTCGGCCTCGGCCTCGGCCATGTTTGCCGACGCTGCTGCGTCGAGCTGCTCGCGAAGCGCGGCCAAAGCAGCCTGCTTGGCGGCATCTGAC
>JBAVOF010000247.1:0-14011 GCA_049691835.1 Polyangiales bacterium | reverse complement strand
GGCCGAAGATGCGGATCGGTCGATTCGCAAAGGGTCCAATAGAGCTTTCACCCGGCGACCGATTCGCGCTGACGACCTCCGACGTGGAAGGCAATCAGGAGATCGTTTCCGTAACCTACGCTTCGCTTGCGGCAGACGTGAAGCCCGGGGATGCGGTCGCCCTGGACGACGGAATGATTCGTCTCCGTGTGGACCGCGTCGTAGGCAGCACGGTTCACACGATCGTCGAAGTCGGTGGACCCCTATCGAACAACAAGGGACTCAATCTGCCTGGCGTCTCCATCAGTGCGCCGGCGATGACCGAAAAAGATTGCGAAGATTTGGCGTTTGCAATCTCCCACCTCCAAGCGGACTACATCGCACTTTCGTTCGTCCGCTCCGCCGACGACGTGAAAGAGGCCAAGGCGCTGGCGAAAGGGGTGCCCATCATCGCGAAGATCGAGCGGCCGGAAGCGGTGGCTGCACTGCAATCCATCGTCGACGCGGCTGATGGGATCATGATCGCTCGCGGGGACCTCGGCGTGGAGCTCGGTGCCGAAAAAGTGCCCATGGTCCAGAAGCGCATCATCCGAGAGACGAATGCCATGGGCAAAGTCGTCATTACAGCAACTCAGATGCTGGATTCAATGATCCGCAACCCTCGACCGACGCGCGCCGAGGCGGCCGACGTAGCCAACGCGGTGATGGATGGCACCGATGCGGTCATGCTCAGCGGCGAGACGGCGGCGGGCCGTTACCCGGTACAGACGCTCGAGATGATGGACGCGATCATCCGGGAGGTAGAGTCCGACTACGTCGAGGATCTCGCGCGCGAGTTTCAGGATCTCAAGAACGTCGGCGACGAAGACTGGCCGTTTTCGAATGCGGCAGCGCGCGCGGCGGCGCTGCTGACGGCGCATCTCCCGCTGAAGACCGTCGTGGTGTTCACTCAGGACGGTCGTTCGGCGAGCTTGTTGGCGGAACATCGACCGAGAGCACCGATTTTGGCGATCACGAGCAACCTGGGTGTTGCACGAAGGCTCGCGCTTGAGTGGGGGGTCATCCCGCGAATCGAAGTGCCGCCTGAATCACTCGACGAGACCTTGCGAATCGCGACCGAACTGCTGGTACGAGAGAAGCTCTGCCGGCACGGGGAAGCGTTTGCGATGGTGCTGGGGTGGCCCACCTCGGGGCGCACCAATACGGTGAAGCTCCATCGTCTCTAGCCCTAGCGCACCCGATGCACTAGATCGCGCCCATGGAAGAACTGCCGCGACAGATCGGCCGCTACCGGATTGAACGCCTTCTCGGCTCGGGCTCGATGGGGAACGTCTATCTGGGTCACGATGCAGATCTGGACCGCCCCGTGGCCGTCAAGACGCTTCGGGATCTCGCGCTCGATCAGGAAACCCGCGAGTTGTTCCTCGGCCGCTTTCAAAACGAAGCGCGTGCTGCGGCTCGTCTTCAACATCCCAACATCGTTCAGATATTCGATGTTGGGGACGATCCCGAGGTCGGCCCCTATCTGGTTTTCGAGTACGTCCGAGGACACACGCTCAAGCAAGAGCTCAGAAAGGGAGGGCCTCTGTCCCCCGAGAAGCTGCTCGACCTCGCTCAGCAGGTCGCGGATGCGTTGGCAACCGCGCACATCGCGGGCGTCATTCACCGAGACATCAAACCCGAGAATCTGCTGATCACTGACAACGGGCAGGTGAAGCTCGCAGATTTCGGCATCGCTCGGGTGCCAAATGCCAACCTCACGCAGGAAGGGCAGTTCCTCGGCACACCGTGCTACGCGGCTCCAGAAACACTGCGCAGTGGCGAGTATAGCGAAAAGAGTGACTTATTCTCGTTTGGGGCGGTCATCTACGAAGCAGCCTGTGGCGAAAGGGCTTTCCCCGGCGCCGAGGCCATGGCGGTGGCACACCAGGTGATGAACACCGACCCGGTTCCACCGAGCGAGGCGAACCGAGGTGCGACGGTTCCGCCAACCGTGGACACGGCGATTCTGAGAGCGCTTCGAAAGAACCCCTCCGATCGGTACGCCAGCCCGCGCACGTTCGTATCGGCGCTCAAACAAGCTTACGACGGACGTAGTCCCGCTGGACCCCGGCGCAAACGCAAGAGCGTGCCCTTCGTCATGACACTGATCTTCGGAATTCTGGTCGTCTCATGGATCGCGATGCAGAACTGCGGAACGACGCCAGCGGGGTCGATCAGCGACGCAGGCACTGACGCTGGCGCGGGCACTGACGCTGGCAGGGGCTCTGGCGCCGACTCTGGCTCTGGTGCGGGTGCTGCCACGGATGCTGGTGCCGGCACCGGCGCTCACGCGCTGTCTCCGCACGAGCGAGAGGAGGCTGCCAAGGACGAGCTCGAGCGAGCCCGGGCGGCCCTCGAGCAGGGCGACCTCGCGTCGGCGGCGGCAGCTTTGGAGCGCGCGGGCGCGTTCGACCCAAACAATCCCGACATCGCCGAGCTGCGCGCGCGATTGATCGAGCTCCAGTCTGACGGCGACTAGTAGAGCTTGTTGCTGGGGTCTCGAACCGGCTTCCAGCGGCAGTCGCTACCACCGCCCGCCGTCGCATTGCACTTGTACATGTAGGTCAACGTTCGACCACATCCGCTCACGCGCTTTGCCATGGCCTGATCGTCGACGAATTCGATCATCGAGGCGTCGCAATCCAGGTCGACGGCTGCGGCGCTCCGTACCTGCTGCACAGCCGCGGACTCGTGCCCGCAGCCGAGGCTCAGCGACACGATGGCCGCAAATTTGAAGAGTTTCATCGGCATTTGCTCGATCCCCGGGGATGATCATACCGCATACCTGTACGATGCGCGCTCATATCTTGATTCCCAAGCGGAGCAAATCGCTTTCGGCACGTTGTGACCATCCGCGATTGGCCTTCGGGCTGGCTGGACTCGGGTGCAGGACGGTGCCGATTCGCGGTCCGTCCGTCCCCAGCGCGGACGAGGCGCGCTTCGTCGCCCAAGCGCCCACTCCCACGACGAGCTTCGGGTCGAGAACCTCGATGGCTGCGCGCAGGGCCTGATCACAGGCGGGCAAAAGCGCGTCACGTTCGTCGCGCGAGAGCTTGTCCGGCGTTCGGTTGCGTCCCGTCGACTCGATGAAGAGCAAGGGGCAATAGTTGATCACGAAGAACCGAGCGAAGAATCGCTCCGGCGTTTCGAAGCGATCCTTCGCCCAACCCCAAAGCCGGGAGCCGCTGACTTCAGAGCGCTCGCAGCGGAAGCCGAGCACAGGGCGCTTCGGATGCTCGTCAGCCGGCCGGTCGACGGGCGCCTCGATGCCCATCCAATCGCGAACGAAACCAACTTCGCCGAACGGCACACCGGTCTGTCCCATCCCGAAGGGCCCCGGATTCATGCCGACGAGGACGACCTCTTTGGGGCGTGTCCCGAAGCGCCGAAGATAGAGCTCGTGCGGGCGCTTCGCGTACTGAAGCGGGTTGTAGACGTGGGTCACCGGACCGCCGAAGGCAAGCTTCGATACGGCCGCGCTCAGAGCGGCGGAAACCTGGACGAGCCCCCCCATGACTGATCAGCAGAGATAGCGCTCGCCGCCATCGCATAGGATGGTAACGATGCGTTGTCCGGTTTGCATTCGACGCGACACCTCGAGCGCGGCGTGGACGTTCGCCCCGGAAGAAGGCCCGAGCAACAAACCCTCTTCGCGAGCCAGACGCTTCGTCATCCGCTCGGCCGCGAGATCGGTCACCGTGATCACCTCATCGACGAGGTCGGTGTCGAGCACGGCTGGAATGAACCCCGCACCGAGACCCTGGATGCCGTGTAACCCGGGCTTCCCACCCGACAGCACTGCACTGGCACGCGGCTCGACGGCCACCACCCTGATCGCCGGATTGCGCTTCTTCAGCACGCGGCCGACTCCGGTGATCGTGCCTCCGGTCCCGACACCCGCGACGAACGCATCGACCTTCCCTTCGGTCGCCTGCCAGATCTCTTCCGCGGTCGTTCTGGCATGAATCTCCGGATTGGCGGGGTTGTCGAACTGACCGCACATGAGCGCGCCGGGCGTCGCCTCCAGAAGACGCTCGGCCTGCTCCACCGCACCTGCCATGCCGTCTTCAGCGGCCGTCAACACCACATCGGCGCCATAGGATTTCAACAAGTGCCGTCGCGCTGCGCTCATGTCTTCGGGCATGACGATGATGCAGCGATAACCACGCACGGCGCAGATCATCGCGAGGCTGATGCCGGTGTTACCACTGGTTGCCTCGATGACCGTGGACCCGGCGCCGAGCTGGCCGGACGCCTCAGCCGCCAGGATCATCGAGAGCGCCGGGCGGTCTTTGACAGAGCCTGCCACGTTGCTCGATTCGAGCTTGCCGCAAACCTCGGCGCCCTTGTCACCAGTGATTCGCGTGAGCCGCACCAAGGGCGTGTGACCAATCAGGTCCAACGCACCGTCATAGATTCGATCGCTCATGTGGCGTCTAGCATACCAGGCAACCCTTAGATGTCACCGTCGGAAGAACCCGATTCGTGCGCATCATAGGCTTGAACGATTTGTTGCACCAGCGGGTGCCGTACTACGTCGGTGTGAGAGAAGTAGATGAACTCGATTCCATCGATGCCCGAGAGCACCTTTCTGGCGTGCCGTAGCCCGCTGCGCGTGCCTCCGGGCAGATCGACCTGTGTCACATCACCGGTGATGACGGTTTTCGAGTCGAAACCGAGGCGTGTCAGGAACATCTTCATCTGTTCTGGAGTCGTGTTTTGCGCCTCGTCCAAGACGACGAAGCTGTCGTTCAGCGTTCGGCCCCGCATGAATGCGAGGGGGGCGACCTCGATCGTGCCCCGTTCGATCAACGCGGTGATTCGCCCCGGATCCATCATGTCGTGGAGAGCATCATAGAGCGGCCGGAGGTAGGGGTTGATCTTCTCCGCCAAGTCGCCTGGCAAGAACCCGAGCCGTTCGCCGGCTTCGACGGCGGGGCGGGTCAGCACGATGCGTTTGACTTGGTGCTCCTGCAGCGCCCGGATGGCCATCGCCATCGCCAGGTACGTCTTGCCCGTACCAGCCGGGCCAATCCCGAATACGATGTCGTGGCTGCGAATCGCTTGAATGTATGTCTGCTGGGTGACGCCTTTGGGGGAAACGATGCGGCGGCTAGCGGTCGTCAGCACGACGTCGTCCAACAAGGCGCGAAGCCTCATGTGCGGGTGGGCGCGGAGCGTCCTCGCTGCACGCGCCATTTCGACGGAGCTGAGGTCTCGGAACTGCAGTGCATCGATGAGCTCGTGAAGAACGCGCTCGACTAGCTCCACGTCACGGTTCGGTCCCTGGATGTGAATCGTGGAACCGCGCAGACCCATCGCCACCCCGAGCTCCGCCTCGAGGACTCGCAGGTTCGAGCCGCCGGGACCAGTTAGCTTCAGCAGTAGGCCGGAATCGGCGACTTCGATGTCGGCGGCTACATCGGCCTCAACGGGGCCGCGCTGCACGGTCGGTTCGATACTCGGAGTCTAGCTCGTCCCACCATGGGGCGCGAGCAATAACGCTACCGCCAAACCAGTGCATCTTCGTCGCGCGCGACCGCGGTTTCGAGGCGTTCGTGGGCAGCGAGAATGAGCGAACGGGTCGTATCCCCATCGAGCGGGTATGAGGCGAGGCCAACCGCCATGTGCAGGAAGGCGAGCTCCTCGGGTTGGCGCGCCCGCTGCGCTTCGAGGTCGTCTTTGAGCCTACGGACGACCTCGACGACCGCGCGCGCGCTCGAGCCATCGAAGCCTACGACGAAGGTGCGCTCGTCCCAGCGCCCTCGAACGTCTTCCCGGCGGAACCGTCCGTAGATCAAGCGGCCCAAATGGGTGCGCAGACGGCGCGCTTTGGCGTGATCGAGCCCATCGAGGCCGGTCGCCTTGATGAGGCCGATCGAATACGTGCGTCCCTGACGCTGGGCAGACGAGAGGCCAGCTTCGAGCGCGGCCACCGCCGCCGCCCGGGAGAGCAAGCCCGTCTGGCTACAACGCAACTGCTGCCTCCGGAGTCGCGCCATCCGCTCCGCTTCGCGGTGAAGATGGATCAGCCAGCCGGATGCCCGATCGAGGCATTCCGTGAGCTCGACCTCGTCGGCCAGGGGCGAATCGTCAAAGCATAGCAAGGCGAAATCCGAGTCCCATGCTGACGTCCGAATGATCGCCGGAACCTGCTTTCCGGTGACGCTCGACCCCAACAAGACGGCGTCCGGGCACTCGATGTCGATCTCGCGCAGGAGCTCGTCGAAGCTGAAATACAGAAAGCACTCGATGCCAGCTTCCTCGATCTGCCTCGCAGCATCGGGGTCGCGCAGGACCGCCACCTTCGGGCGAGGGGTCATCGCACGTTCGACGGCCGTGTTGATCGCGTGATGGAGGCGAACGAGCTCGATCGGATGAGGCAGGAAAATGTCTACGCCAAGTTGAGCGGAGAGGGCCCGCGTGTGCGGGTCGTCATCGACCGAGAGCAGTATGACCGGCACCTCGCGACAGCCCCGCAGGCTGCGAAACATCTGAAAGAACCGCGGCAGCGCGTCGGTCTCCTGAAGGGGCCATCCGACGAGCACGGCGGTCGGCGGATTTCGGCCTGCGACCTTGAGCGCTTCGTCGACGGACGAAACCGGTCTCAGATGAATCAGCACCTCATCGAGGGCGGAACGGAGGTAGGCGATCATGGCCGGGTCGTCTTCGAGCACGAGCAGGGTCGGCACGAAATCCGCGGGGACGGGGCGATGGAGGAAAAAAGAAGCCGCGGGAGTGACGGAAGGCGGAGCCGCGGCCATCGATGGTGTCTCGACCGCCCGACCAACCGCCTCGGCCGTATGGGCCCGGACCGCATCGACTGACTCGAACATGGTCGCCCAATCGAGCCGTCCCGACTTCTGGAGCTGGCGAAGCTCGGTTTCGATTCGGCCTGCCGCCTCGGAGATCTCACTGAAACCGTGCGTCTGCGCAGCGCCCTGTAGCTCGTGCGCCTGGCGCAATGCTTCAGCGAGCACGCTGCTTCGGCCGGACTCGGAGTGCACGCGTCGGATCGCACCGGTTAGATTGTCCGCCGCGATAGGGAGCAAGCTTGCATACGACTGCTTGGCCTCGTGGGCATCGACGCCGGGTTCCGAAGGCTCATCGGGGAACAGAATCGCGTCGGCGGGATCTTCGACGGGACGATTCGCGGCCGGAGTCATGCTCATGGGAACGGACACGGCGCTAGCCACCTCTCGGGCAAATCGATCCACCGCAACCGGCTTGTGAAAGACCTTGATCACGTCGAGGTCGTGAGTGAGGTGCTTGAACGTGGTCAGGTCCCGGTAGAACGCCGAAACGAAAATGATAGGGATGTCGATGCCGTCTTGTCGGAGTGCCTCGATCCAAACGACGCCATTGGTGTCTGGAAGCAGGCCGTCGACGACGAGCAGCGAAGGTCGTTCTTCTTCTAGCAGGGCGCGGGCGATCGTACCCTTGGTCGCGTTCAATACCCTCAGGCCGAACGCTTCGAGCGCTGGAGTGACACTCGATCGAAACTGGGTGTCGTCATCAAGCAGGAGGACGGTTGGGCGCACGCCTCGTACAGTGTGGCACCGTTTGCACCGCCCACAAAGCGATCAAGCGCATTGGCTCAGGACGCGCGCCGGTGCTCGGAATCGACTCGTTGCAGGTAGGCGCGGGCGACCGGATGGTCGGCGCACCGTGCAACTACCGCTTGCAGGTGCTCGAGCCCCTGCTTCTGGTCTCCGGTCTCGACCTCGATCACGCCCAAGAGGGCGCGAGCGTCGTCGTGATCGGGATCCAGCTGCAGGATGAGGGTCAGCTCCTCACGGGCCCCGCGCGCATTCCCGCGGAGCCGCAGGAGCTTGGCGAGCTCCAGCCGGATGTCATGGAACCTGGGACAGAGCCGAAGCGCCCGCCCGAACTCGTGCATCGCATCTTCGGGGCGGTCGAGGTCTAGGTACGCCCGAGCGAGCGCCCGGTGGAGGTTGGCGACCTTGCCGCGGCGATACGCATCGTTCGACGAATCCGAGTGGCGCTGAGCCCGCTGCAGCGTGCGAACCCCCGAACCGTACTCCCCCAGCTCGTTGCAGGTCACCGTCAGGTTTAGCGCCGCCTCTAGATAACCGGAATTGAGCCCCAGCGCCTGCTCGAAGCACCAGCGCGCTTCGGAGAGTCGGCCGCCCAGGTGGTAGATGACCCCGAGTCGATTGAACACGTCCGGATAGCGGAGCCCCTGCTGGACGAGCTTTTCGTAGTAAGGCTGGGCGAGCGGATACTCAGCCCGGTCGTAGTGCTCGTTCGCCGCATCCAGAATCTGTCGAGCCCAAGGTGCCATGACCCCGAAGGTAGTCAGCGGTCGAATCGGTGGCCAGAAATCGGCCCCAGGTCATCAGCCGAGCTTGCCGAGCAGCGACCTCGCCCGTTTGGCCTCGCTGCTATCGGGAAACCGCTGGACGATCTGATTGAGGGTCTCCCGAGCCGCCTCGACCTCGTTGGTCTTCACGTACACCTCTCCCAGTAGGAGAAGCGCCTCCCGCTCGACCCCGCTTCCAGGATAGGACGCGATCAACCCCCTGAGCCGCGAAATCACTCCGCGGTAGGCATCCCGTTTGAGATAGAAACGTGCGACGTAGAGCTCGTGGGCAGCGAGCAGACTCATGCACTTCTCCATCAGCTCGTTGGCCTTTGGGACACGGGGGTCGTCGGGGTAGTCGACGACGAAACGGCGGAGCTGAATCAGCGCATCGCGGGCAGCGCTCTGATCCCGCTCTTCGGGAGGCGGGGTCATGAACCAGCCGCCCGGAATCTGATTGTAATACGCCTCGGCGATGCGAAATCGCGCGTAAGGGATCTCCTTGTGCGAGGGGCGAATCCGGACGAACTGGCGGTATGTCTGGATCGCTTCGGGATACGCCTCGTTCTGGAACTGGCAATCGCCGATACGAAGCTCCGCCAGCGCTGCAAAACGGCTGTATGGAAACTCCTGACGTACCTCTCGAAACATCGGTTCCGCTGACAGGCAATCCCCGCGACGAAAATCGAGCAGCGCCTTCTCGTAGCCACTGCGCGCATCGTCGTCCGGGGCGAGCATCCGCTTGGCGCCGTCCTTGCTCACGGCAGCGCCTCCGCCGCACGCCATGGCGAGCGCAAGCGAACCCGCCAGAACCGACCTTTCGAGGGGCGAGCCCATCGCCGGAAGAGCTAGCCTCTGACCTCGCCCGAAACAAGGCGACGGGCCCGGTCGCGAGGCAGATTGCCTCATGCGCTCGCGATTTGGTTGTCGATGACTCGGGCTGGATCGATGCCGAGCTTGGCAAGCGCTGCTTCCCAGCGTTGCTCGACCGGTGTGTCGAACACGAGGCCGTAGTCGAGATCCACCGGAATCCACGAACCCAGTTTCATTTCGTTCTCAAGTTGGCCGACACCCCAACCCGAATAGCCGAGCATCATGGCGCAGGTATCCGGGCCGTCCCCCCGCGCGATGCGCGCCAAGAGATCCAACGAGGCGCTGCATGCGATGCCCTCGCCCACCGCAATGGTGCGACCCGACGGCGGCTGGGGAATCCCCTCGGTCGCATACAGAATCCACCCCGACTCCGGGGAGACCGGCCCACCGAGCATGACAGGCGCGCGGACCGTGCTCGCAGCTTCGCCGGTGACTCCGACCTCATTGAAGACGTCCTCAATCGCGAGGTCGGTCGGCCGGTTCACGACAAACCCAAAAGAGCCATCATCGCCGTGATCGATGAGCAACACCAGCGTATGATTGAAAAACGGGCAGCGCATCGAAGGTGCTGCGACGAGGAATCCCGGTGCCAGTGATGCCGCCACGAGTCGAGACTGCCACCAAATCGAAACCCTCGCGACCCCAAAGTCCGGGGGACAAAAAGTGAGCAAAGTCAGGGCAGTACTACGGACCGGCGCGTTCGTCGGGTTTTCGGCGGGCGTCCTCGCGGCCTATGAAGCGAGACTGGCCCTGGCTCCCGCCTCGGAGCACGGGAAGCTCGGCAGACGGTATCTGGCACGTCTGACCGGAGGCCTTCTGCGCCTATTCGGCGCAGAGCTCTTGGTACATGGGCAGCGGGCGCACCACGGTGGCGCCCTGGTCGTTTCCAACCACCAAAGCGCCCTCGACGTCGCAGTGATGCTCGCGCTGTTCGAAGGTGTGTTGCTGAGCCGTCACGATGTCGCGGACTGGCCGGTGCTGGGGAGACTCGCCAAGCATGGAGACACGATTTTCGTCGACCGGGATGACCGGCGGAGCGGGGCTGCAGCCCTTCGCGAGATCCGCAGGCTCGCGAAGGAGGGGCGCACGGTCGTCGCCTTCCCGGAAGGAGGAACGTTCCCTGGAGACTCGGTGGAACGGTTTCACCCGGGCACCTTCGCGGCGGTTCGGTCGCTGGGCGTTCCGATCGTTCCTGTCGGACTGGCCTATTCGCCCGCTGTTCCGTACGTGAGGGAGACGTTCGTACAGCACATCACCAAGATCGCTGCCCGTCCGAGGACTCGTATCGCGGTTCACCTGGGGGAACCCTTCTATTCGGATGAAGACCCTCGCGCCACGGCGGAGGCCGCGAGAGCCCGAGTGGAACGCTTGGTGATCGATGCCCGCCGCAGCCTCGACGCCCCTCACAGCTGAATTCCGCCGTGCCAGTGGCCTGAAGTGCTGGCTTTTGGGCGGGTGGCTCTCCGTTCGCTAGGATCTAGTCTTCGTCTACCCCGGAGCCCCGTCCGGCACGATCATGGTTCGTCTCATCCGCCAACCGAAAGCACCTGAACCCCAGCGGGATGATCGCATTTGGGAGCTGCTTCCGAGCGCCCTGTGGGAACTGGATTTCCGCGGCGCCCTAGAGTGGATCGAGACTCGGGACTGTCACAACGCGGATGAGTTCAAGCGTTTGGTCCGAAACGACCCAGGAGCGCTCACGGAGTGTCTCAATCGAACGCAGGTGCTTCGAGTGAGCGGGGGTGCCGTGTCCTTGGTCGGCGCGGCTAGCGCGGAAGAGTGCATTCGCCGATCCCTCGAGCTTCTGACGGCTGAATCGAAAGCGGACTTCCTCCGCGTGCTGATGGCCGCCTTTCGCAATCAGCATGACGTCCATCTCGAAACGGCGATCATGACCTGCTCGGGCGAGCCGATAGACGTCCGCGTGCACTGGCGGTTTCTCGAGAGCGAAGACGGGCGTTTCGAGCGTGCGATCGCATCGGTGGTGGACATGAGCGCGGAACGGGACCTGCAACAGCGCCTGCTCTTGGCAGAACGCATGTCCGCGATCGGCACCCTGACGGCAAGCATCATTCACGAAATCAAGAACCCACTCACCTTCGTTTGGAGCCATTTGCGTTCACTCCGCGATTTGGACGAGCAATTGTCCGCAGAGGCCGCCGAGCTGCTCGCCGAGGCCTACGATGGCGCGGAGCGAATACGCATAATTTCTAATGAAATCACATCGTTATCACATGGTGGAGACGGGGCAGAGGCCGAGACGGTGAACCTCAAGCTGGTGCTCGATTCCGCGATCCGAATGGCGCAGCCCGAGATCCAACATCGGGCCACGGTCGTGCGGGAGTACGAGGAAGGCAACTTGTACATCCGCGGTTCGAGGACACGCGTGGGTCAGGTGTTTCTGAATCTCATCGTCAACGCGGCGCAAGCGATCGACCCCGGCGACCGAGCGCAGAACAGCATCACGATTCGAGCGAGAAGCACCGACCAGGATCGATTGTGCATCGAGGTGCAGGACACTGGTCCGGGGATCTCGTCGCAGCTGCTTCGGCGGATCTTCGATCCGTTCGTCACCACGAAGCCCGCTGGGCGCGGAACGGGTCTCGGGCTTTCGATTTGCCGTCGAATCGTACACTCACTGGAAGGCACCATCGAGATCCAAAGCCACCCTGGTCAGGGCACCGTCGCTCGCGTGGTGTTGCCAAAGGCGGCTCGAGCACAGCGTCCACTCACAGTTCCCCCACCGTCACTGAGCGCGATCCGGAGAGCTGCACGGGGCAAGCTCTCGGTCTTGGTCGTCGACGACGAACCCGTCATCGCGCGCTTGATTCAAAAAGCGCTAGTCGGGCACGACGTGACGATCGCCAACGATGGGCGGGAGGCGGTGGCACTCATGGGGCAGAATGCATACGACGTGATTCTATGCGACCTGATCATGCCGGAGATGACGGGGATGGATGTCTACCGGGCGGCGCTCCAACGGGCGACCCCTGTCAATGACCGAATCGTGTTCATGACGGGGGGCGCCTTCACGCAGCGTGCCCGAGACTTTCTCGAAAGCGTCCCGAATCTCCGAATTGAGAAGCCCTTTGATCTGGGCCACCTGGAGCGCACCATTTACGAAGCTGCCGACATCATCGATCCACGATGACTGAAGGACGGCGCGCTCGGTCGGGGCTGGTCGGTTAGGAGATGGGCGGCCGAACGATGATGGTGATCGGGCTCGACTGCGCCGCGCCGGAGCTGGCGTTTGGCCGATACCGCGATGCAATGCCCAACTTGTCCGCCCTGATGGCGAGCGGCACCTGGGGCCCCCTTCGAAGCTCAGAGCCGCCGATTACGGTACCGGCCTGGACGTGCATGGTGTCAGGGCGGGACCCCGGCGAGCTCGGACTTTACGGTTTTCGAAACCGTGTCGTGGGCGCCACCGAGCTGCGCTTGGCGACAGGCCGCGACGTTCGCGTGAAGCGGGTTTGGGATTGGCTGGGTGAGCACGGCTATCGGGTGGCCCCACTTTTCGTCCCGCTCACCTCGCCACCCACGCCGGTGCGGGGTCAAATGGTATCCGGCTTCATGTGGCCCGGCACCGGAGCTCCATGGTGCTTTCCACGCGAGTTGGAAGGTGAGCTCACGGATCTCTTTGGGCCCTACCGCGCCGATGTGGAAAACTTCCGCGCCGATGATCTGGGCCGCATCTACGGAGAAATCGTTGCGATGACCGAGCAGCATACGGAGATCGCGGCGCATGTCTGGAGTCGGAAAAAGCCGGACTTCATGATGATGGTGGAAATCGGCCTGGATCGATTTCATCACGCGTTCTGGCGATACATCGACCCGAAGCACCCCCGGCACGAGCCCGGCAACCCTTGGGAGCATCTGGGACGCGAGTACTACGGGCTTCTCGACGCTCAGATTGGCCGCCTTTGCAACTTGGCCGATGAGGGCGCCACCGTATTGGTGGTCAGCGATCATGGCGCACGCGCCATGCGCGGCGGATTCTGCATCAACGAGTGGCTAATTCAGCGGCGGTACTTGGTGCTTCGAGAGGACCCCCCGACGTCGGGTTCCCTCGAGCACGCGCTCGTCGATTGGAAACGCACGACGGCCTGGGCCGAAGGCGGGTACTACGGCCGGGTCTTCTTGAACGTTGCGGGACGCGAGCCTGATGGCTTCGTCGCGCCCGACCAGGTGCGCACCATCGTGGCCCGCCTGCGCGCCGAGCTTCAGAACGCGCGGGATGACGAGGGTCATCGGGTCCCGGTCTCGGCACGGATTCCCGAGCAGCACTACCGGGCGGCGCGAGGCTTCCCACCCGACCTGATGGTCTATTTCGACGATCTGAGCCTGCGGGCTATCGGCACCGTCGGAATCGGGCGGATCCTCGTGAGCGATAACGACACCGGGCCGGACGGCTGCAACCACGACTGGAATGGGATTTTCGTGATGAGCGGCGGCGATACACCAGCACGGGGTTACGTAGAGGGGGCCGAGATCTACGATGTAACGCCCACCATCCTCGGCGCCTTCGGCGTCCCGAGCCCGCCGACAATATTGGGGCGAGACTGGAGCCGTTGACAGCGCTATAGGGTCGGGCGATGGGTGCACGGGCGCTGGTCCTGGGGCTGGACGGGTTTGACCTTGGCCTCGTGGAGCAGTTTGGCCCCGTGCGCCTCCCGCATCTGCACCGACTCATGGACCGCGGTGCCTTCGCCGCGCTCGAATCGCTGCAGCCGCCGGCCACCCTACCCAACTGGACCACCTTTCTGACGGGCCTCGATCCTGCGCGTCACGGAG
>JBAVOF010000246.1:0-6192 GCA_049691835.1 Polyangiales bacterium | reverse complement strand
GATCAGCACCGGCGCAAAGCACTGTCAATCGGTCGGCAACCGACGCTTGCACGAGCACTTGCCCTGGCGCTGGGACCGGGACTCGGACTGCCCTAGGGACCCCCGCGGAGGGCGTCCAGGTAGCGTTGGGCGGTGCGATCCCAGCGAAACGTCGAGGTCACGTACTGCGCCGTGCGTTCGCTTGCTTTTCGAAGCTCGCCAGGATCGCTCAGCAGCGTCTCGATCCGCGCGACAAACGCGTCGGCGTCCTCGGTGGGGGCGAGCCAGCCGTTCACTCCTTCGTCGATGACGTCGCGGATACCCTCGAGATCTGCGGCGAGCGTCGGCAACCCGCACGCACCCGCTTCGAGCATCACGATCCCGAAGCCTTCCATGTCGCCGGGGACTACGATGTTGGGCATGACGAAGAGCTGGCCTCTTCGGTAGAGCTCGACGAGCTCGGCTTCGGAGAGCTTGCCCAAACAACGGACACGTCGACTCAGCCCGGCGCTCTCGATCGCCGCGTCGATATTGCCTCGCTCAGGACCCTCGCCCGCCAACCAGAAGACCACGCGCTCGGGAAGCTTGGGCATGACGTTCTCGATGAACCAGACGAACCCCTTTCGCCGCACTTGGCGTCCGACTGTCACCAGCAGAAATGCGTCATCTGGCAGCGGAGGGGCCCCTGCAATTGCCACAGTAGAGGGACCGCCTCGCGAAACGGCCACGCCCTCAAAGCGATCGAGCTCGACGGCGTTCGGGACGACGTGCACGCGTTCACGAGGGAAACCTCGACTGACCAACTCCTCGCCGGTGGCGCGACTCACCGGCATGACCGCATCGAGCAATCCGCACAAACCCCGGACGGCCTTCTGATACAGGGGGTTCGGATCGGTCACGTCCAGCCCATGCGCGATCGCCGCGAGGCGAATCCCCTTCCTCTTCAAAGCAGGACCCGCGACCAGGAGCGGGAGTGCCGTCGTCATGCTGGTGAACAGAATGGCGTCGGCTCGGTGCACTGCCGCTTCGAACTGAAGACGGACAGACAGTGACACCAGGAACGGCACGGCCTTGATTTGCACCCACTTCCAACTCGACCGAAGAGCCACCGTTCGCATCGAAACATCGTCGCGAAACTCGAGCGCGCGATGAAGCTCGGTCGCCACTCTTTGCATCCCGCCGACATTGCTCATGGGAGCATCACGCGGCGGGAAAGAGTGGGAAACGAAAAGCAGGCGCATCGGCGGTCCGCGCTACTCGTAGGTGCAGAGGTACGCGGTGTCGACCGCGACACGTAAGCGGAACTTCTGATGCGCGTCCACCACGAAACTCGAACCCGCATCGAACCGGACCCAGTCGGCCGAATCCGGGAGATTCACAGTCAGCGCACCACTGACGACGGTCACCGTCTCTTTCTGACTGGTTCCGAATTCATACTCTCCGGGAGCCATCACCCCGACCGTGGCGCGAAGCGTCTCCGTCTGAAACCCGATCGATTTCACATTTCCGTCGAAGTATTCATTGACGTCCAGCGCTCGCTTCTTCGAATCATTTCCCATGAGCGCCGAGCTAGCATGACGATGGTCCCGTGCCATCCGACCACAATTGCAAGCCGAGCGGTCCGTCATGGCCGCGTGTCGTGCCGCCCCGCGCCCCGGGGGCGATGCGCAGCGTCGATCGTGCGGGTGGCGCCGGCACCAGGCCGCCGCTATGACCGCGTCATGATCATCGAGCATTTTTCGGTGGCGCCGCTCGGGTGCAATTGCGTGATCTTGGGCGATGAGGAGCGTGGCACGGCCATCGTCGTCGACCCGGGAGGCGAAGCAACACGAATCCTGGCGCGATTGCAGGCGCTCGGACTTCGATGCGAGGGGATCGTGCACACGCACACCCACTTCGATCACATCGGCGCAACCAAGGAAGTGCAAGAAGCAACGCATGCGCCGACGATGATTCACGAGAAGGATCTCTTTCTCTACGAGGGGGTGCAGATGCAGCTCGACAGCTTTGGTGCCCCGTTTCGGGCACCCGAGGTAGCCGAGATCGACCGGTTTCTAATCGACGGAGACACCGTGCGGGCGGGTGCGCTCGAAGCAGACGTCATTCACACGCCCGGACACTCTCCGGGAAGCATCTGCCTCCGGGTTCAGGCTGATCGCCCGGTCGTGATCGCCGGGGACACACTGTTTGCGCTCAGTGTCGGCCGCACGGACCTCTGGGGCGGTGACACCGCCCAACTCGTGGACTCGATTCAGCGCAAGCTGTTTGCTCTGCCCGACGAAACGCTGGTGATTTGCGGTCATGGCCCGAACACCACCATCGGCCAGGAGCGCCGGGCAAACCCGTTCGTCGGCGGCGCCTAGGCGAGCTCCCAGAGCTTCAACGCGCCTCGCATCGCTTCGCCGAGCGAGAAAGCCCTGGCGTTCGCCGGCAGCTGAAGCTGAAGATGCCGGGCATTGCCCCCACCCAGATGGAGCGCGTCGTAGTTGAAAAGCGGCTCGATCTTCGCGATGGCCTCGAGCACGCGGGTCGTCCACGCCACAGGTCCGATGCGCTTGAGCTCGCTGTCGCGGACGAGATCCTCGTAAGTCTGCCCATCCCGCATGAAATGGTGTCCGAGCTCGAGATTGGGCACCAATGCGCCCCCGGTGAAGAGCGCAGACCCCAGGCCCGTCCCGAGCGTGAGCACGAGCTCCACACCCTCCCCGCTGACGACCCCGAGGCCCTGCAAGTCCGCATCGTTGACCGCCCGCACGGGGTGCTTCAGCAAGCTCGTGAGTCGCTCGTTCAACGCGACACCGCGCCACAGCTCGTCTCCGAGGTTCGGCGCGTTGTGTGCCACACCGTTCTTGACGACCCCTGGGAAACCAACGGACACGCGTCGATGAGGCGGCAAGGTGTCCGCCATGTCGTGGATCAAATCGAACACCGCATCGGGCGTCGCGGGCATGGGCGTCGGCCGGGTCAGGGTTTCGCTCAGCGGCGCACCCTGATCGTCCAGCGCGGCGACCTTGATGCTCCCGCCACCGATGTCCACCGCAAGCGTGCTCATGTCTCGGAACCTCGATGCCTTCGACAGTAGTCGATCAATTGCCGCGTTGAAGAATCATGTTCGCCATCTGTGCCGGTCAGCTCGGGGAGAATCGCCGCGGCGAGTTGTTTTCCGAGCTCGACTCCCCACTGATCGAAACTGTATATGTTCCAGATCACGCCCTGTACGAAGATCTTGTGCTCGTATAGAGCAATCAATCGCCCGAGCGCCCGCGGAGTGAGCTTTTCGAAAATGAAGGTGTTGCTAGGGCGGTTTCCCCGGAAGGTCTTGTGCGGGGTGAGCAAGGCGACCCGCTCCTCAGTAACCCCCGCTTTTTCGAGCTCGTCGCGCGCTTCGTCCGCCGTCTTTCCACGCATCAAGGCCTCAGATTGAGCGATGCAATTCGCCAACAGAATCTCGTGATGCCTTCCCATGGGGTTCTGACTCTCCGCTGCGACGATGAAGTCACACGGAACCAAGTGAGTGCCCTGGTGCAAGAGTTGAAAGAACGCGTGCTGGCCGTTCGTTCCGGGTTCGCCCCAGACGATGGGACCAGTGGTGCAACCGGTGATCGCTGCGCCTTCGCGAGACACACTCTTCCCGTTGCTCTCCATGTCCGCCTGTTGAAGGTATGCGGGAAATCGATGCAGGTACTGATCGTACGGCAGGACCGCATGCGACCCGGCGCCAAAGAAATTGTGATACCAAACGCCGAGCAACGCCATCATGACGGGAATGTTCTCGCGAAGCGGAGCCGTCCGAAAGTGCTCGTCCACCTCGTACGCTCCGGCGAGCAGCTCTTCGAAGTGATCCATCCCAATGACGGTCGCGATCGACAGCCCGATGGCAGACCATAGCGAATACCGTCCGCCCACCCAGTCCCAGAATTCGAACATGTTCTCCGGATCGATCCCGAACTCGACGACAGCATCGCGGTTGGTGGAGAGCGCTACGAAATGCTTGGCCACCGCCCCTTCGGAGCCGAGCCGCTCGACGAGCCATCGCCGTGCCGACCGGGCGTTGGTGAGGGTCTCCTGTGTGGTGAACGTCTTGGACGCAACGATGAAAAGCGTCGTCTCGGGCTGCACCTGGCGAAGCACCTCGGTCAGGTGCGTACTGTCGACGTTCGAAACGAAGTGCGCGCGCAGCCCCTGTTTCCAATACGGACGTAGCGCCTCGGTCACCATCACGGGCCCCAGGTCGGAGCCGCCGATGCCGATGTTGACGAGATCGGTAATGGTACGATCGGTGTAGCCCATCCAGGCACCGTCCCGAATCGAGGTGGCGAACGCGCGCATCTGTGAAAGGACCCGCCGCACGTCGGGCATCACGTCAATTCCATCGACGGTTACCGTGCGATCCCCTCTGTTTCGCAAGGCGGTGTGCAGGACCGCCCTGCCCTCGGTTTCGTTGATCGCCTCTCCGGCGAACATTCGAGTGATCCAATCGCGAACTCCGCACTCGTCGCAGAGTTGCGTCAGTAGCGAGACGGTTTGATCGGTGATGCGGTTCTTCGAGAAATCGAAGAGCAGGTCGCCCAGCATGAGCGAGAAGCGCACAGCACGCTCCGGGTCATCACGAAAAAGCGTACGCATTTGAAGGTCGGCAACCTCCTCGTGGTGCGCGAGCAGTGCCTTCCATGCCGCAGTCCGTGTAGGGTCGGCCATCGACCCCAACCTTAGCCCCACGGCGCCGCAAAGGCGACGCCTTGCGTCGCCCACGGCCCGCGGGCGTCCTTTTGAGTCTGCGGACCCAGTCCTAGACGAGGAGCGGCGCGAGAACGAGCGCCACGATGCTCATGAGCTTCACTAGGATGTTGAGTGACGGCCCCGCGGTGTCTTTGAAGGGATCGCCGACGGTGTCACCGACCACGGCCGCGTTATGCGCGGGGCTGCCCTTTGGGTGGACCGAGCCGTCGGCCATCTTGTAACCGCCGCCTTCGAACGACTTCTTTGCGTTGTCCCAGGCGCCGCCGGCGTTGGCCATGAATAACGCCATGAGAACGCCCGTGACAGTGACCCCGGCGAGCAAGCCTCCGAGAGCCTCCGCGCCCATGAGGAAGCCCACGACGACCGGGGAAAGAATGGCAAGCGCGCCAGGCGCGACCATCCGCTTGAGGGAAGCCTCGGTGGAGATCTTCACGCAGCGAGCGGTGTCCGGCTTCGCCGTACCCTCGAGGAGCCCCGGAATCTCTCGGAACTGACGACGCACCTCTTCGATCATGTCCATCGCGGCGACCCCGACGGCCTTCATCGCCATCGACGAGAAAAGGAACGGCAGCATCCCGCCTAGAAACAGCCCGGCCATGACCAAGGGCTTCGAGATGTCGATGCCCTGGATGCCCGCCATTTGCGCGAACGCGGCAAAGAGGGCGAGCGCTGTCATGGCGGCGGAACCGATGGCAAAGCCCTTGCCGATTGCGGCGGTGGTGTTGCCGACGGCGTCCAGCTTGTCCGTACGCCCGCGAACCTCAGGGGCCTGATGGCTCATCTGGGCGATGCCGCCGGCGTTGTCCGCGATCGGGCCGTACGCATCGACGGCGAGCTGGATGCCCGTGGTGGAAAGCATGCCGAGCGCCGCGATCGCGACGCCGTAAAGGCCGGCCACCTCAGCCGCAATGACCACGCCAAAGGCGATGACGATGATCGGTAGGGCGGTCGACTGCATGCCGATGCCGAGCCCCGCAATGATGTTGGTCGCCGTGCCGGTCTTGCTCTGCTCCGCGATGCTATCGACCGGGGGCTTATCCATCGACGTGTAGTACGATGTGATGAGACCGACCGCGACGCCGGCGCCAAGGCCGGCGACGGTCGCCCATCCCACGTTGCTCCAGGTGACGAGCTGACCTTGCATGGTCGTGGCGCCCTCTTGCGGCCACATGTAGTAGGCGATGACGAAGGTCGCGAGGGCCATGACGCCCGCGGCTCCGAACGCGCCCGTGTCGAGCGCACGCTGAGGATTGCCTCCCTCCTTTGTGCGGACGAAGAACGTGCCAGCGATCGAACAGACGATGCCTGCGGCGGCGATGACGAGGGGCAGGACGATCGGAGCCACACTATTGCCGCTGACGACAGCATCGAAGCCGAGCCCGAGGACCATGGCGCCGATGATCGCGCCGACGAAGGACTCGAAAAGGTCAGCGCCCATGCCGGCGACGTCGCCGACGTTGTCACCGACGTTGT
>JBAVOF010000245.1:0-18849 GCA_049691835.1 Polyangiales bacterium | reverse complement strand
GCCCATGGATGGGAAACCCGTCGACGCTTGCGAGGGTCTCCACCCGCGCATGGTCTCCAAGTCGCGTGATCAGTCCTTCGAGCTCTTCCAACTCGGGCAGACTCACCTGCAGACGTTGCTCCGGATGCGCTGGCGCGCTGCCGCCGCCAACGAAGACGCATCAGCGAAGGCGCTGGGCTCCAGGGGCGAGCCGAATGTGAGCTCCACATCGACTCGGTGCTGTCTGTGCAACTTCACGACGTGAGGCACGAGCGAGGTGTCGCCAACCCAGCAAGCCTCGCGCGTACCGTAGCGAAGCGTAACGGGCACGACCGGAACCCCGAGGAGCTTTGCGACACCAAACGCGCCGCGGGAGAACGCAAGCACATCATCGCCGAACGTCGTCGTGCCCTCCGGGAAAACCAGCACTGCAACGCCCGCCCGTAGTGTCCGCATGGCTTTGCGGAGCGCGGTCGCACCGCTGAAGGCATTGCCCCTTTCGACGAAGATGATGCCGAGCTCTTCTAGCGTCTCTCCGATCGCAGGCCATTGCGTGACCTCCGACTTCGCGACGGCGCTCAGCGGTATGGCTTGCCCAATCGCAAGCGGGTCCAGGTAGCTGATGTGATTTGCCGCGAGCAAGCAAGGCTTCGTGGGCACCTCGCCTCGGACCTTCACTGCCAGTCGAATGCACTGCCCGACATGCGCGCTCGCATCGCGAAGCCGTAGGGCTCGGCTGGTCGTCTCTTGGCTTCGAGGCCAGTCAACGATTCTGTTCTCACGCCAGCACTCGAATAGCCCCAATAGGGTCGACAGCACTCTGCCCACCACGGTCGGCCACGACGCCAGGGCGGAACCGACCATGGCTCCCTGATTGCGCGTGCTGACGACGTGCGCCACATCTCGATTGTCGCGGGGCTGGGTGTCGACCTCGGGTGACTGCTGCAACAAACGCGCAACAAGTTCATGGTCCTTCTGGCCGAATCTCCGGCAGGTTCACGTCCGGCATGCTCTGCGCCACGAACTCTGCGATCGCAGTGCGTGCCGCGACGCCGGTGTCGTCGTCTGCTGCATCCCGGAACATGGCGACGATGCGCGCGACCTTCTGTGGAGCCGTGAGGGTTTCGTCTTCGAAGACGCGGAGGAGGCGACCGCGGAGCTTGAGCAGCGCGCGACGCTCGAGCTTCGCCCGCCAAACCTCGAGCAGGTCCTCACGAAGCGCCTCCGTGCTCTCCAAGAACCAGCGCTTCTCCACTCGATACGGATCCTCCCCATGCCTACGAAGCACCATGTCAGTCAGGTCGAAGACGATCTTGCTCCCTTGCCGAGATCCATCCTCGAATTCGACCGAACCATCCTCCGCAACGATCGCCCTGAATGCCAGGCCCCGATAGTGATATGTCCCGTCTCGGTGCCGTTGCAGTTTCGGCGGCTCGCGTTGCGTGAGGTACGTCTTGTCCCCCACGCCCTCGAAGTATTCACTGGGCTCGGCGTTGGAACCACCGGCGGCGCGGTCCGCCTCTGCAGCTTCTGGTTGCCCACTCGGCTGCGACAGGACGAAGGCGCGCGCGGCGGTGGCGGGGTCGAGTTGAGACTGCCTCTGTGCCACCGGGGCTGGCTCCGTTGGAAGAGGAGGGCGATCGACCGCAGGCTCGATGCTCGCCGCCGATGGCGTTTTTTCCGGAGGTGCCAGGACGCTGAAGCTGATATCGATCGCGTTCAACTCCGCCCTGGCTTGCGCATCTTGGCGGACGCTCAGAGCCGACAGTGCGACGACGTGAGCCACGAGCGACGCCGCTAGGACCGCGATCCATCGTCCTGCTCGTTCGCGTTTGGGCGCTGACACCAATCGTTTCTCGACAGAGGCATACCGAGATCCGGTTTATCCGTGCGGCCGAGCCTTCGTTCTCTACCGGTCGACTCTATCACTGAGGGGCTCTGCGGCAACCGAGAGCCCTGCGCGGGCGCGGCACCGCTGCTATTCGCGCTTTGCGCTCGCGTGCACCGCACTCCAGCGTTTCATGTCTTCCGGACGCACCGGGTCGTCGCCGGCGAGGAAGCGCGCGAGATGACCGAAGCTGTCGGTGCCCCAGAATAGCTCTCCGTCTACGATCATCGTGGGCACCCCAAACACACCGAGCGCGATCGCTTCCTGACTTGCATCCCACAGCTTTTGCTTGATCGCCGGCGCCGTCATGCGTCCGAGCGCGTCGGGCACACCGGCGTCCGCGCAGACCTCGGCTACGACTTCTGGCGAGCCGACATCGCGGCCCTGGGCCCAGGTCGCGTCGAACAAGTCGGTTACGAGCCGAGCGCGACTCGCGTCGTCCATCTGGAGCAGGGTTGCCCGCAGCGACGCAAGCGGATTGAAGGGATGCGAGAACGGGGGCACGAACGGAACCTGAAGCTGCGCGGCGGCGCGGAGGCAGTCCTTGAACATGTAGATCCGCTTCGGTGGGATCTCGCCCGGCCCTTTGTGACCGAGGTGGTTGAGCAAGGCGGCGAGCAAGGTTGGCTTCACCTCGATGCGCAGGTCGTATTCCTCGGCCAGGCCCCGCAGCCGATGCCAAGCGAGGTAGCTGTACGGCGAGATGTAGTCGAAATGGAAACGAAGAATGCGCCGTGCCACTAGTACAGCACCTCGACCCAGCGGCCACCGGCAGCGAGCTCGGCCCTGCGGCGAGCCCAGTTCTGCTCGGATCCCGCGACCTCGGCGAATGCCTTATCGAGCTCATCACGCATTTTCTCGAGCCCCGCCACATAGACGTAAGTGTTGGGCTGTCCCAGCAGGCTCCATAGCTTTGCCCCCCGCTCCGCGAAAGCGCCCTCCCAGTTGATGGGAGCGGCCCAGCTCGGTCGGGGGCTCAGGGCCTTGAACGCCTGGAACGTCTCGCTGTCGTAGTACTGAGCGAAATCGTCCCGCTCGTCGTTCATATAGAGTAGCTCGAGCCCGCTTCGGGCGCCGTAGAAGAGCGTGATGGTGCCACGCCACTGCGGCACGTTCTTGTAGAGGTGCTTCACGAACGCGCGGAACGGCGCGATGCCGGTGCCGGTCCCGATTAGGATCAGGTTGGCGTCAAGCTCCTCGGGCACCTCGAACGCCAGCCCATAAGGACCCGCCATGGTCACCGAGTCGCCGGCGACGAGGTCGCAGAGATAGTTTGATGAAACACCGGGGTACTCCTCGCCGCTGTACTGGTCCACGTAGTTGACACGGCGCACCGCGATCTTGATCCGCGGAAGCCCGCTGGCTCCACGCTCCGGCAGATCGGCTACGCTGTAGAGGCGGAAGTGGTGCTCCTGCCCAAACTCCTTGCTGCCTGGTGAGAGCACACCGATGCTCTGTCCCAACTGCAGCTCGAAGTTGGGCTTCTGTATCTCCAGGGTTAGCTCGCGCACTTCGACGTCGGATGCCTCCGGCGTAATCCGCTCGCTCGACACCACCGTGGCCTGGAAGCGTTTCTCGGTGTCGTAGTCCTCGACGAGGTGGATGACCGCAGTGCTCATGGCATCTCCTTCTGGGCCTCACAGGCTCCGCTGTCTGGAGTTCGATGGCAATCCGCCGGCTCGGAGCAACCGTGGCATCGCGAGCGACCAGCCAGCACGTCGGGGTCGCCGCCCTCATCGGGAAACGACCTCCGCCACGCCCGCTGCACGCCGATCCAGACCGTGGACAAGAGCAGGAAGGCCCCGACGCCGATCACGTAGTGGTACATCACCATGGCGCTAGCCTCCCAGCCCGCCGAAACCCATGAATGTCACCGAGAGCAGTCCGGCCACCATCAAGGCCAAGGCGGTCCCCTTCGTCACATCCGGAACGGCCGCCAGATCGAGCTTCTCGCGCAGTCCGGCCATCAGGACCAAGGCCAGGGTGAATCCCGCCCCTGCGCCGAGCGCATAGACGATGCACTGCACGAAGCTGTACCCCTTGTTGGTCTGAAAGAGCGCCAAGCCCAGGATGGCGCAGTTGGTGGTGATGAGCGGCAAGAAGATCCCCATCGCCCGAAACAGCGTGGGGCTCACCTTCTTGATGAACATCTCTACCAGTTGCACGGTGGAGGCGATGACCGCGATGAACGAGATGAGCTTGAGGTAAGGCGCGTCGATCGCGACCAGCAGGGCCTGGATTCCGAACGCACACACCGAGCTCACCAGCATGACGAACGTCACGGCACCGCCCATGCGAGAAGCGGTTTCAAGCTTCGATGACACGCCCAAGAACGGGCAGATGCCGAGGAAGTACGCCAACACGAAGTTGTTCACGAGGCTGGCGTTGATGAAGATCGTCCATAGGGATTCACTGGCCATCATGCCGCCTCCCCGTCGAGCTTGAGCGTGGCCGTCTTTGCCGCTTTGGCTTGGCGTTGCTTCATCCAGTTGAAGAGCAGCAGCCAGCCGGCCAGGGTGAAGAAGCCTCCGCTCGGCAGGATCATCACCACCCAGTCTTGAAAGCGGTCGTGGAACAGTTGCATGCCGAACAACGAACCCGCGCCAAGAATTTCCCGAACCGCCCCCAGGCAAGAGAGGGCGAACGCGAATCCGATCCCCATCCCCAGGCCATCGAGGGCGGAGCGCGCCACTGTGTTCTTCGACGCAAACGCCTCGGCCCGACCCAGGATCAGGCAGTTGACCACGATGAGGGAGATGAACGCGCCCAAGGCCTTGTAGAGCTCGAGGCTGACAGCCTGGATCACGTAGTCCACCACCGTCACAAAGGTCGCGATGATCAGAATGTAGGTGGCGATGCGAACCTGCTTGGGGATGAAGCTCCGAAGTGACGACACCACGATATTCGACATGAGCAAGACGAAGGCCGTGGCCAAACCCATGGCAAGCGCATTGCCTGCCGTGTTCGAAACCGCCAGCACCGGGCACATCCCCAGGACCTGAACGAACACGGGATTGTCCTTCCACAGGCCCTTGATGAATTCGTCGGTGCTGCTCTTGGGGTCGGTCGCCATCCGCTACTCCGCTCGCTGAAAATCGCTCAGGTTGCTTCGGAGGCGCGGGACCCAGAACTGCGCGCTCCGGTTGAGAATGTCGGCGATTGCCACGGACGAGATCGTGGCCCCGGTGATGCCGTCCACCTCCCAGGCATGAGCCTTGCCGCCATGCTTCACCGCGACGATGGGATGGGCGATCCTGGATAGGTCGTCGCGTAGCGACACGTCCAGTCGCTTGAAGTTCTGGAGGAAATCGGGATCGTCCTCGATCCTGTCACCGAGCCCCGGGGTCTCCTTGCTCTGCAGGACCTGAATTCCGACGATCGCCTCCTCGGCAAACGAGTAGCCGTAGATCAACCCGATGACGTCCTGGTACCCCATTCCCTGAGCCTCCACCGCCAGACCCATCAGCTTTTGCTGGTCGTCGTAGCCCGCGTAGACCAGCCGCTCGCCACGCCCTTCGCCTTGCGCGACCTCGAAGCCGCCGGACTCGTTCAGGCGATACGCGGTGCTCGTGCGGGCGTTGGGCAGCACGTGGAAGATGGCGTTCTGCAATGCCTCGGCCTCGTTCCGCTCGATGATCGGGCGCGTCACCTGGAAGGCGGTGACGATCAGGAGACCGCAAAGAACACCCACGCCCACCATCGCGCGGTACATGGGCCAGATGCTCGGCGGGGCAGGGCGGCTGGCGAGCTCGCTCTGGCTCACGGTGCAGCCTCCCTGCGTTGGGTGCCGTAAACTCTGGGCCGAATCCATCGGTCGAGGTGTGGCGTGACCGCGTTGCCAAGAAGGATGGCGTACATGACGCCCTCGGGCAGGCCGCCCCAGGTGCGAATCACGACCGTGACCAGGCCGATGAGAGCGCCGTAGAGGTAGCAGCCCAGCGAGGTCATCGGCGAACCCACCATGTCGGTGGCCATGAACATGGCGCCCAGCATCAATCCCCCCGAGAAGATCATGAAGACTGGCGAGGCGTAACGCCCTGGGTCCACGAGATGGAGGGCACCGCTGAGCACGATGACAGCCCCGAAGATCGCTACCGGTATTCGCCAGTTCATCATGTTCCGGGCGATGAGATAGACGCCGCCGAGGATGATGAGCACACTCGAGGTTTCACCGACCGAACCGCTGATGAAACCCAGCGCCAGATCGGCCGCATCGGTGGCCTCCCGGTTGAACTTCCAGAGCGCCAGCGGCGTGGCGCCAGTGATTGCATCGTACTCAGGGGTGGTGAACGGCAAGGTCAAAGTCGACGATGGTAACGCCGAGAAACGGCCCGCCCCGAAACCTGGGATCCAACTCGTCATGGCGACCGGGAACGTGGCTTGCAGAATTGCCCGGCCCACCAGCGCCGGATTGAACGTGTTGTAACCCAGGCCGCCGAACAGCGCCTTGCCCATGCCCACGCAGATCATCCCTCCCACCGCCACCATCCAAAGCGGCAGGCTCGGTGGGAGCGTGAGGCCGTACAGAAGCCCGGTGATCGTCACCGACCAATCTCCCACCGTGGTAGGCTTGCGGTTCGCGCGGCAAATCAGGTCCTCGGTGAGCACGCAGGATGCCAGGGCGACTGAGAGAGTCAGCAAGCCGGCCAAACCGAAGGCAAACACGGCGAACGCGGTCACCGGCAACAAGGCCAGCACGACGTTGAACATGATCGTGTCCACGCTGTAGCCGCTGAGGATGTGCGGTGAGGTGCGAATCTCGAGGGTCTTGCCGGGTTCGCCCATCAGGCCGCCCCCGCCTTGCGCACCGCTGCTTTGGCGGCGCGAAACTGTTGCACCAGTGGGATGTGCGAGGGGCAGACGAACGAGCAGGAGCCGCACTCGAAGCAATCCATGAGGTGGTGCTCCGCCGCCATCATCGAGAACTGCTCAGTCGCCGCCAGTTTTCCCAGCATCGATGGGTCAAGGAAGATGGGGCAGGCATCGACGCAGTAGCCGCATCGGATACAGGGATAGACCGGACTGTGGGTTATCTCTGCCGCCGAGTCGGTGAACGCGGTGACCCCCGAGGTGCCCTTGGTGATCGAGATATCCAAGCTGGGCACCGCTGCACCCATCATCGGCCCACCCAAGAACACGCGGTTCACGTCCTGTTCCACACCCACGTGCTCCAGCAGGAAGCGCAGAGGCGTGCCGATGGGGATGCGGTAGTTGCCCTTTCGCTTCACGGCAGGCCCGGTCACGGTGATGACCCGCTCCTGGATGCCGCGGCCGAACGGCAGCAAGCGACCGATCTCCGCGGTGGTGGCCACGTTGCAACAGAGCGCGTGAATATCCAAGGGCAGTCCGCGCGAAGGCACCTCCCTTCCCAGCAGCGCGGAGAACAGCATCTTCTCGGCCCCTTGCGGGTACTTGACCTGAAGCAGCTCCACCGATCCGTTGATGTCGCTGGGGAAGTTCTTGCGCAGCTGATCGGCCGCGTCGGGCTTGTTGGCCTCGACCGCGATGAGGACTCTCTGAGCTCCTGTGGCTTTGAGGAGGTAGCGGATCCCCATGAAAATGTCATCGGTCTGCTCGAGCATCACCCGATGGTCGGTGGTTAGGAAAGGTTCACACTCGACCCCGTTGATGATCAGGGTGTCGACGAACTTCCCGTCCGGAACCTTGAGCTTCACGTGCGTCGGAAATGCAGCGCCTCCGAGCCCCACCACGCCCGCATCCTGAATGGCTGCGATGATCCCGTCGGGCGTGGCGGTCTCGAGCGCACAGGGCGTGCCGTCCTCGACCTCCTGCGTGGAGCCCGGAAACGGCTCGAGATACACCGCCGGCACCATGCGGCCGCTGATGCTGGGCGCCAGTGCGATTCCGCGAACAACCCCCGACGCCGGCGCGTGCATGGAGACAGACATGAAGCCATCGGCGCGCGCGATCCGCTGCCCTCTCGAGACCTCCTGTCCCTCTTCGACCACGGGAAGTGAAGGCGCACCAAGGTGCTGGACCAGCGGAACGATGAGCAGTGGTGCGAAAGGGAACTGACGGATCGCGAGCCCGCTCGTCTCGTCCTTCGACTCCGGCGGGTGAACGCCGTGCCGAAACGTCTTGAGCCCCAGCAGTCTCATCGGTCTCATTGCAGATCGTTCCTCAGTTGTACTTTTCGCCGCGCTTGATCCATTTCTCGATGCCCGGCTCGCTTCGGTTCCTCGGCAAGCCAGGATGGATGACCCGAGCGGTGCATCGCTCCGCGGCCTTCACCAGATCCTTGTAGGGCCCTGCTTCGGCGTTCTTGATGACGGCTTTCTTCTGCGCGTTGTATTCGAAGATTTTGGGGTTGAGTTGGGTACACTCGTCGCAGCTGGTGCAGTCGGCGGTGTCGATCCAGGGCGGCAGGTAATCCCTCGTCGCGGTCGCTCCCGAAGTGGCCGCCGAGCTCATGTCGCCAGCGACCAGTGCGGATAGTCCTTCGCCGGACCCACCCGCCATCTGCATCAGCCCACTCATGATCTTGCCCACCACGTCCTGCCGCGCCTGTTCGACGACCGACTCCGTGGAAGGCTGATCCGTGCCGGCGAGCGAGCGAAGCATGGTCCAGAAGTCGCGCCGGTCCTCACACGACTCCACGATCGGCTTGGCTACCAGCAGCCGGATCAGTTGCTCCTGCTTGTCCACCATCCACACGTACGGAACAGCACCCTCGCGCTCGTCCTCTGCCAAATCGAGGAACTCCGCCAGGGGCACCATGTTCTCGTTCCAGGTGTCCGGCGGCGCGGCCCGAAACTGCTTCCGGAATCTCGTCTCCGTGATCGCGAAGTCCGCAAAGGTCAGTGGCAGCTCCATCTGCTTTTCGACACCGTCGTCCTGGTACTTGATCGTATAGCTCGGCCAGTCCCGATCGATCTGAGGGTTGCCTTCCAAATCCAGGCACTCTCGCGGAGTCTTTCCCGCGTCGGGGTTGTACCGAAAGAGGGGATAGGCCCGTGACTCCACCGCGAGCTTGGACTGGGCGGAGCTCATGTCGTCACCGATACCGTGCTCCGGCTGACAGGTGCTGTACAGATTGAACAGTGCTGGCCGGCGGGCCTTCAGACCCTGGATGAAGCCCTCGATCATGTGATTCGGGTGGGCGATGGTGCTTTGCATCACGTAGGTGGTGCGGTGCGCCATGCCGATGAGACCGATCTCTTTTCGAGGTTCCTGTTTGCCCTTGATCGCTTTTCCGTGCTGCGCCATGTCCGAAATCTGGCCAATGAAACCCGACGTGCACGCTTGGCCGCCGGTGTTGGAGTAGACCTGAGTATCCACCACCAGGACCTTGATGGGCGTGCCCGAGGCCATGACGCGCGAGAGATTTTGGAAGCCGATGTCGTACATCGCTCCGTCGCCGCCCACCGCCACGACCGGCGGGCAGAGCTCCCACTCCTCGTCGCTGAACTGACGCCACGTGAAGTACGCGAGGAAATCATCGTGCTCTGCAGGGTTGTACTGGTTCGCCAGCTCGAGCTCCGCAGTGCGGATGGCCTTGAAGCCCTCCGCCATCTTGGCCATGTGGCCTTCGAAGATCCCCATCGCCATCGACGGCGAGTCCTGGAAGAGATGGTTGGCCCAGGGGAACGGGTAGGGGTTGAACGGATAAGTGCTACCCCAGACCGAGGTACATCCGGTGCTGTTGATCATCCCCATGTTGGTCCGGCCCCGACCCGTGGTGCCTTCGACGTACTTCCATTTGAGCTCTTCCAGCTTCGCGACCAGCTTGGTCATCTGTCGGAGCCAGGCCTGGTCGATGGGGTGACCGCCTTCGATGGTCTCCATCCGTGCGGCAATGCCGGCCAGCGTCACATCCTTGTCGCCGATGTCGTCGACGACCTTGGCCATGATGTCGGGGTCACTCACGTTGATCTCTCCGGCGAGCCGGAGCTGGATGTGCTTCTTCAGGCGAACGATGAGGTCGCTGATGTGCGCGAGATGCTTGGCGATCCGCGGTTGCATCAAGGCTTCCACGGTGGCGACGAAGAGGTGAATCGCCGTCTTCTCCGAGCAACCCAGGCATGCTCCGTCACCGCTGGTGAACGGCAAGTAGTGGGACTTGTCGAGAAGGATCGTCTCCAGGGCGCCGATGCCCTCTTCCAAGTCGTCCACCCGGATGTACTTCGCCGGGGTGTTCGGCAGCTCGCTCCAGAAGTCCCAGTTGTCACGCAGTAGCTGCACCGACTCCGCGGTCTGCCTCATGGGGCGCAGCGCATCGTCGTTGCAAACCTCCACGCATTCCATGCAGCCCTTGCAGGTATATGGATTCACCGTGATCGAGAGAAGGCCGCCGCTCCCGGGATGATCTTTTTCGGGCAAGGTGTAGTGCGGTCGGGTCAGGGCAAACTGGAACCCGTTCAGCTCCTCCTTGAAGAGGTCGAGCTCGTTCTGGAGCTTTTCCTTCTCGCTGCCTTGGAGCTCGCTCTGCTTCAGGGTCTGCGCCATCGCCTTATCCATCAACGCCGCCACCGAGTCGGTTTCCTGTGCATCGGTAAACAAGGCGTGCAGGTTCCGCTCCATGACCTTGGCCGCTTTGGGTAGGTGTTGGATCTGCGCTCCGTGGCCGTTCTTGCGCACCCGGTTCACGACAGTGTCGAAGACCTGGCCCACCTCGTTCACCAGTCCCGGGATCGCCGTGTCCGGGCAGACCGTGTAGCAGGCGCCGCAAGCCGTGCAGTTCTCGGGAATCCATTGCGGGTGCTCGAAGCGAATTCCGGTCATGTCCCGGAACAGCGCTGACGAGGGTGGCATCACGCCCAGCCCGATGAATGGATCGGTGAGGTTGTCGTTTCCCAGGCCTCGGGCGTAGAAGTTGCCGGTCTGCTCCCAGAAGCGGTGGATGTCGCTCATCGGAGCTTTGCTCTGCGGCAGAGGCTTCACCATCATCGGAAGCTTCCGTTTGTGGCTTTCGGCCTTGCTGTCGGCTTCGCTGATGGGGCCGGGGACCAGCTCCTTCAGTTCGTCGAAGCCGCGCTGCACCACCCGCACGTTGTCGTCTACGACTCGCTTCCCTTTGGAGCCGAACTTCTCCTGGAGCTGGTCGTGGATGGCCTCGAGCAATTTTTCCTCGGTGAAACCCGCCTGCTTCATCACCGGAGAGGCCGCGAAGAACGCACCCTGGAATGCGATGCCCTGCATCCGAAGCTGCAGGTCGGGGTCGGTGGCCTCGTCTCGAGCGATCTGGAAAGCGTCCAGGTAGTAGACTTTGAGCTTCTTGTCGATGATGATCTTCTGGTACGCCGGTGGGATGCTCTTCCACATTTCTTCGGGCGATTTCTTGTCGCTCTGGATGACGAAGACGCCACCCTCTTTCAGCCCCGCGAGCGCGTTGGTGTGCCCGAAGACGTTCGGGTCCGGCGACAGCACCACGTCCACGTAGAAATACTCACAGTTGATCTTGATCGGCTCCGGCGCTGCGGACAGGTAGTAAGTCGTGGGCTGGCCCTTCTTCTCCGAGCCGTACTTGGGGTTGGCCTTCATGTGGTAGCCCAGCAGATCGAAGAGCGTCATCGCCAAGTTCTTGCCGGTCGTGATCGCGCCCCAGCCGCCGATCGAGTGAAACCGAACCGTGATACTGCCCTTCGGCATCAGGTTAGGGTTCTCCGAGCCCCGAACCGCCAACTCCTTCACGTTCGGATACGCCTCTTGGATCGTCTGCTGATACATCTCCTGCTTAGGCGTGATCGCCTCGTCCCGCAGGAAGTCGATCGAGAGGTAGAACAGCTTCTTGCGAGGCCCCTGTTCGAGCATGTTTTCGACCGCGCCTACGAGGCCCTCGGGCTGCAGGTCACGGCTGCCCATGCCGAACGAGCCGGAGTAGAGCGACGGCGCGTCGCTGAGTGACCCATACGCCGCCAGCTCGGGGTACACCGGGTTCTTCAAGTCCTTACCGTTCTCGAGGCACTTGCTCACCGTGGCGCGGATCTCGCGAATGAGCGGCAGGTCCACCGCCAAGGGCTGGTCGAGCCGCTCCAAGACGGTGACTCCCTTCTTGCCCTGGATGATGCGCCCGATGAGGTCGCTCGGGAACGGTCGGAACATGAGCATGTCCACGACACCCACCTTGAGGCCCCGAGACTCCCGCAGGTAATCTGCCACCGCTTCGGCCGACGGGACCATGCTGCCCTGCCCGACAATGAGGTAGTCCGCATCGTCGGTCTTGTACGTCATCACGCGCGCGTAGCGTCGGCCGGTCAACGCGTAGTACTCGTCAAACGCCTGCTCGGTCAGGGCCCGGATGTGATCGAAGAAGAACGGTCGCTGCGCGGCCACGCTTTGCATGTACGAGTCCTGGTTCTGGACCAGACCCGCCATCACTGGATTGTCCACGTCCCAGAGCAGTGGGATGCGACGGCGCCGTTCGCCGTAGATGATCCTCTGTGCGGGGGTGGGCGTGTCGATGATGTCATCGGGGCGCCCCAAGTACTCGGCGATGAGCTGCCGTTCCGGCACCAGCATCGACTCGATGAGGTGCGTGGTGAGGAACCCGTCCTGCGCGATGATCCCCGGGGTGAGCGCCAGCTCCGCTATCCGGTGGGAGATGATGTTCAGGTCGGCGACAGCCTGGGCGTTCTTGGCGAACATCTGAAAGAAGCCTGTGTCGTCGACGCAGTGGTAGTCGTCATGTCCGGCATGCACGTTGAGGGTGGCCTTGGTCATGGCCCGTGCGCCGATGTTGAGGACGTAGGTCAGCCTCTTGCCCACCGCCGCATAGAGCGACTCGTGCATGTAGGCGATGCCCTGTCCGGACGAGAAGTTCGCCGCGCGCATCCCCGTCATCGACATGCCGGCCGTGACCGCGGCCGCGGCGTGCTCGCCTTCGGGTTCGATGAAGATCAGGGGACGCCCAGAGACGTTGAGGTGCCCAGCAGCAGCCGCCTCGGCCCAATACTCACCCATCTGCGTCGAGGGCGTGATCGGGTAGGCGCCAGCGGCGTCCGATGATTCGCGCTCGCACATGATGACGGCGGAGTTGCCATCCAGCGCGGCACGGGTTCCCGGGTACTTGAACTTGCCCGCCCCCTCTTTGTCGTGGCCCTTGTTCTTTTTGCCGAAGAATAGCGCGGACATCGAAACCACCTATCGGGCTCTGGCCCTAATCCGGATACCTAGGTCGGGGCGTCGCGGAGCGTTCCCTTGCGAATGACCCTTTTGGCCGCCGGGCCTTTCACCGGCCCCGCCTCGGGATCGATCCAGACGATAGCCCCTGTCGGGCAGCGTTCAATCGGAGCTTTCGTTGCGTGTGGCCTGCTGTAGTCCACCACGGGAAGGTTCTTCTTCATGGTGATCAGGCCCTTGGGAGCATCCATCTCGCAGCGGCCGCAGGTCGTGCAGGCTACCTCGCAGTCCTCCAGGATCCCGTCGCCTGCCTCTTGGGAGCTACACGCGACCCAGAGCCTGTGGCTCTCCTTGTGAAGGGAGAACAAGTCCTTGGGGCAGACCTCGACACAGTCCCCGCAGGCGGTGCACATCGCTTCGTCCACCACCGGCAGCTTGTGTGCGTTCATGTGGATGGCGTCGAAGTCGCAGACCTCGTAGCAGTCCCCGAAACCCAGGCAGCCCCAGAAACAGCCCTTGCCACCGCCGGCGACCCGAGCCGCGGAGCGACAGGTCTGCTCGCCGTGATACCTAGCGTGATTGCGCGCCACGTTGTTGCCGCCGGCGCATGCGAGCCGCGCCACCAGCTTCTCTTCGGCCCCCACATCGACGCCCAGGAAGCTCGCGATCGCCCCTCGCTCCTCGTCGGAGCTCACCGTGCACCTGCCCGGCAGAGCCTCGCCCCTGGTAAGCGCTTCCGCAAACGGCCGACACCCGGGAAAGCCACAGGCTCCGCAGTTGACATGAGGAAGCATCTCTTCCACCAGGTCGATTCGCGGGTCCTCGTACACGTATAGCTTCTTGTTGGCCACGACCAACGCAGTGGCGAGGATCAATGTGAGGCCGCCAATGGCCCCAGCCGCCGTGAGAAACAGCATGAGTAGAAGCTCAGAGATCGGAGCTGCCGCCGGTCGAAGAACCCGATCGGACGTGGAGTGTAGCGTCATGTCGCCGGCGTGAAAAGGAGGCTCCCTCTCTTCCTTGCGGGACGAAACAATGCGCTTGGGCTAAGTACGCAAACATGACTGAAACCGCTCGCGTCGGCGCGAAGGGCCTTCCGGGCGTCCGAGGTCGTCCGTTCTTCGGATCGGCGCTGGAGTTCGGCAAGGATCCGTTCGCGTTCTTTCACGCGAAGTACCAGACGCACGGGCCTGTCGTTCGCGTCAGACTGCTCAGCATCGAGCCGGTCATGCTCCTCGGACCGGAAGCCAATCAGCCGATGCGTGAGCGTGAAAGGAGCCACATGAGCGCCCGTCCGGCGTTCGAACGCCTCGGGCGCGCGCACTTCAACGCATGGAGCGGCGTGGCTGCTCTCGATGCCAATGCGCGACTCAAGAGGCTCGTCGAGCTAGCAGGCCGCCTGGTCGCGGCGGCCCGGGCCGGAGCGCTGCAATCTTTCGTCGATCTGGTCCTTCGAGCCGCCGGTGAGGGTCTTCTGGACGAGGACGACCTCCTCGTGAGCCTCCTCAGTCCTTACTTTGCGGGCATCGACACCGTGGCAGGGACCTTGGCCTCGGGGGTCTGTGCTCTGCTCGGGCACGAGGACGTGATCGGCGAGCTTCGCGAAGAGCTCGATCTCTTGGGGCCGGGCGAGCTCTCCGACCATCGCGTGCTGAGGAGGCAGCTCAAGCTGCGCGCGTTCGTCAACGAGACGCTCCGGCGCTACCCGGTCTCCATACTCACGTTGCGGCAGTCCATCGCGGACATCGACTTCAGCGGGCACCGCGTGCCGCCTGGCACCATGCTCGGTTTTTGTACCGCGTTCCCGCATTTCATGCCGGAGCATTTCCCGGAGCCAGATGAGTTTTGCCTCGGTCGTTGGCTCGGTGGCCGCCCGTGTCCACCGAACGTCTTTCAGCCCTTTGGAGCCGGACCCCACACTTGTCTCGGCGCAAGCCTGGCCGAGACGCAGCTTCTCACGACGCTCGCGATCCTGGTGCGCGAATACGAACCAGTGTTGTCGAGACCCGGCTACGTGCTCAAGCAAAAGCTCGACCCCCTTCCTAGGCCTTATGGCATGAGCGTCACACTTCGGCGCAGGGCGCGGTCACGTTGAGCCGGGTCCAGAGAGGGGGGGACCCCACGCGGGATGCCGAGCTTGCGGATCGAACCGACGAAGCGAGGCGAATTGACCCCAGTGCGCCGCGCAGGCCGCCGATCCCGACGTCCATCGACGTGCTCTATCGAGATGACGCGGTCGTCGTCGTCGACAAACCCTCCGGTCTGTCGGTCCATCGCGGTGACGATCAGAGCTCGACATTTGCTCTCAATCTCACCCGCGACGCGATCGGTCGCTGGGTGTACCCAGTCCATCGCCTCGACCGTGCCACGAGCGGCGTGCTCGTCTTTGCCCTCGCATCGGAACATGCCCGCACGCTCCAGGATTCGTTCGGCACCGGCACCGTCCGCAAGACCTACCTCGCGCTGGTCCGCGGCACGCCCCCGCCATCCGGTGTGATCAACAGCCCCATGGCCAAACGTGAAGACGGTCCGGACGTGGAGTCGGTGACCGAGTACGAGACGCTCTTCGTGTCCGAGGCTCGCCTCTCGCTCGTCGAGGCACGGCCGCGAACCGGGCGACGACATCAGATCCGCCGTCATCTCAGACGCATCGACCATCCCATCGCCGGTGACGTCAACTACGGGAACGGCGCCGACAACCGCCGTTATCGCGCTGAGCTCGGTCTCTACCGGCTCGCCCTTCATGCGCAGCGCCTCTCGTTCGTGCACCCGACGAGCGGCGAGCGAGTCACCTTCGAGAGTGCCGTTCCCGAGGATCTCGCCGAGCCGCTGCGGCGCGTTGGCGTCCCAGAGACGCTCTTGTCGAGGAGCAGACGGTGAAGAACGACCGCAAATCCAGCGTCTTCGATTTGTCCCGCGCATTCCGAACGCCAGACCCACATCGGTACTCAGTGCTCTGGCGTTCTTGGCATGCACCTTGGATACGAGCGTTGCTGGGGCCGAAGACAGCAAGGAGGCCTCGCATGCACCGGAGACCTCGAACGGCCCGAGAAGCATGGAGCAGGGCTGGCATTTCATGCTCGGCACCTACCTCAGGCCCCCGACCTTCTCTTCATCGCCAGGAAGGGACGATGGGGGGTTCCGACTGGACCCACTGTTCATGAAGGTCGGTACGAACGGCCAAGGGCCAATGGGCCTCACGGACTTCAACCTGACCTCCGGCCTCATCATCGCTGAAACAACCGGCTTCTACGCGTTTCTTCAGAAAACGCGCAAAAGGCTTCGCCGACATGGGTCGACCCCTCGCCGGGCTGATCTTTCGATTCGATCTGGCGCGTGGTCATGTCCCGATTCTCGTCCGAGGTGACTTCGGTGGATCGGGAGTGGGCTCCAGTATCGAGTGGGCGGCGACCGCAAGCGTCGGCTACCGATGGCTTTTCCGCCGTCTAGATATCAGGCTCCGCCTGGCCTATCGGTCGATCGCGCCGAACCACTACAATGGCTCGAAAGAGTTCGGCTGGAATGTCATCATGCACGGTCCCGCGTTTGCGGTGCTCTTCGACTTCTGACGAGAACAGTCCCTTCACACCGCCCCATGTCGAGATTTCCGCACAGAGTCCTTGCCCGTATCCGAGATGGCCTGCCACTCGTATGTTTCGTGGCGTTGCTCGTCACCAGTTGCTCGGCGGGGGACGAGGACACTGGGCTGATCGATGACGACGCGATCGGCGCGCTGCATCTGATCCCCGCCCCACGAAAGATTTCGGGAGACACTGGGCATCTACACTTCGAGCCAAGCTCGCGGATCGTAGTCTCTGAGCACACACGGTCGGTGGGGGAGCTTCTGGCAGCGTCGCTTCGATCATCCACGGGCTGGACCTGGGACGTGATCTCCGATGATCCGGTCGCCGGTGATATCGTTCTCCAACTCGACCCCGGGATGGTTAGCGAAGAAGGCTATGCGCTGGAGGTCGATGAGCGCGAAGCGCGAGTGTGCGCCGGGACTCCGGCGGGCGTGTTCTATGGAACGCAGACTTTGCTGCAGCTGCTGCCGGCGGAGATCGAACGACTTGCCCCGGTCGACGGCGTCGTTTGGCGAGTGCCCATGGTCGCTATCGAAGACAGCCCGCGTTTTGCATGGCGTGGGACGATGTTAGACGTAGCGAGGCACTTCTTCGACGCGGAATCGGTCAAACGCCTGATCGACATAGCAGCTCGCTACAAGATCAATCGCTTTCACCTGCACCTCACCGACGATGCAGGTTGGCGGATCGAGATCAAGTCCTGGCCTGATCTCACGGCAATTGGGGCGACGACCGATCACAGCGGTGGCCCCGGTGGGTACTATACCCAGGAGCAATTCGCCGACATCGTGGCCTATGCGGCGGCGCGGTTTGTCACCATCGTTCCAGAGATAGACCTGCCGGGCCACACAAACGCGGCCCTCGCGTCCTACGCAGAGCTCAACGAAAGCGGCGACCGTACCGAGCTCACCCCCAGGGTTCCGTTCGGCTCGAGCTCGCTCTGGATCGATGGTCCTGACACGGCACGATTCGTCGACGACGTGGTTCGCGAGGTCGCGGCGCTCGTCCCCGGCCCGTACTTTCACATCGGAGGCGACGAGGCGCTCGTCGTAGACACTGACGATTACGTCGCGTTCATGGTCATGGCGCGGAGCATCGTCGAAACTCGAGGCAAGATCATGATCGGCTGGGACGAGATCGGAGTCGCTAACCTCGATCCTCCCTTCCTCGTTCAATACTGGCTGAACCTTTCGAACGCGTTGGCCGGTCGCGGACAGGGCGCGCAAGTCATCGCGTCACCCGCCGCTCGTGCCTACCTCGACATGAAGTACGATGAGTCCACGCCGATCGGGCAGTTTTGGGCAGGCTACACGGACGTCCTCGATGCCTACGATTGGGACCCAGTGCCGGAGGGCCTCGTGGAGGCCGATGTCGTCGGACTCGAGGCGCCGCTTTGGACCGAGACCGTCTCCGATGCAGCCGGCGTCGACTTCTTGATGTTCCCGCGGCTTCTCGGATACGCCGAGATCGGCTGGTCTCCACGCGACGGACGCGACTGGGACGACTATCGCGAGCGCCTCGCCGAACATGGCCCACGCCTTGATGCGCGGAACGTCGGTTTCTTTCGATCTCCTTCGATCGACTGGCCCGCATCGTCGGAAGGGGTGGGCGCCCGCTGATGGGTGACTCCCGACGTCACCGTGGCCCGCACCCACGCGACGAGGAGCTGTTTTCCGACGACGCACGCCCCACATTGAGCGCCGCCGTCCGCGACTTGAGTTGGCTGCGTGCCAGAGGGTATGCCGAAGCATCGGCGATCAAGCTGGTTGGCGATCGCTATCAGCTGCATCGGCGCCAGCGCGTTGCCGTCGCCCGCTGCGCATGCTCGGAGTCGGCCAGGGAACGACGCGCCTCGCGTCAAAGCGACGCATCAGATCTCGCCGGCAAATCGCTGATGATCGACGGCTTCAACGTGGTCACCACGATCGAGGTTGCGCTGGCCGGTGGAGTGCTGCTTGTCGGGCAGGACCAATGCATGCGCGACATGGCGAGTTATCACGGAAGCTATCGCTTGGTGCAGGAAACCGAACAAGCGGTTGAGATTTTGGTCGATGTGATCGCATCGCTGCGGCCTGCGGAGACGCTCGTCTACATCGACCGTCCGGTCTCCAACTCCGGGCGCCTCGCACAGACGATTCGGGAGGCATCCGCTCGTAGAGGCGTGCCCATCGGTGCGATCGCGGCGGACGGCGTAGACGAGCTTCTCAAGACTTCGACCGCGGTCGTGGCCACCTCCGACAGCGCCATCCTCGACCGCTGCGGCCAGTGGCTAAACCTGGCCCGCCTAGCCGTAGACCAGCAACGCCCCCACCTCTCTCT
>JBAVOF010000244.1:0-18936 GCA_049691835.1 Polyangiales bacterium | reverse complement strand
CCCGATCCCCGGGCGAAGCATCACCGTGCTGCCGTTGGCCTCGCGTCGGCCTTGAGCGTCGAACCAAGACGTCAGGCTCGGCGCCTTGGCGCGCACCTGACCCGTGACGAACAAGCCCGCCCAAATGCCGAACTCCTCGTCGGTCTGTGCACGGGCCCCGTGCGGCACCAAAGCGAGCGCCGCGATACAAGCGACTAGAAGAAACAGTTGGCGCATGTGCACGACCACAGTCTGATGTTGGTGTGCCCTGGCCTTTTACGGAGTGGAATAACTGGACTCGCAGCCCTTCACGATGCGTTCCGTAGTTCGTACTCCACGGGTGAGACCATGCCAAGTGATGAGTGCCGCCGCCGTCGATTGTGGAAGATCTCGAGGTACTCGAAGATCGCGTTGGCGAGCTCGACTCGTGTCTTCCATCGCTGACGATCGAGAAGCTCGATCCGCTTGCTGGCTCCGACCAGATCACCAGCTACACAAAGGCCCGTCAGTGCTCGACCTCGCGGACCGCTCTGCAAGCGTTCAGGTGCCGGCAGGTCGCGATGCAATCCACTGACACGAGGGTGCCACAAACTGACAAGGGACCGCGCCCAACGACGTGATCCCTTGCTTTTTCCGTTGACCCCAACGACGCGAAGTTGGAACCATTTCTCCGCTTTCATTGAAGAGTGGGACGACCTTTGGATGGCAGCATGATGAGGTTGGACGACGACAATCCGTGCAAAGCTAAGTCCTGCCCGCTTGATCACGCTCGCGATCATCGTGGGTCAGCTCTCTCGGCGGACAGGGTTCTGGGGAACGGCAGGCCACTGGCCACGCGACACTTTGCCCCCTAAACTACTCTGGTGACCTCAGCCACCAAGAAAGTCCTCGAAGACGCGCTCGCCCTATCTGAGGAGCAACGGGCGACGCTGGTCGCTGCCCTGAATGAGAGCCTGGAGACAACGGAAGACGAGCTCACGCCCCAGTGGAAGGCGGAAATCGCTCGGCGCATCGAGGCCGTGGAGCGCGGGGAGTCGCGTCTCATCCCAGGCGATGAGGTCGAGGCCAGAATTCGGAAGACGCTCCGCGAGATCTCGTGAAGCTACCATTCGAGGTGGATGCTGCCGATGAGTTCGAGGCGGCGGCGACCTGGTACGAGCGTGAACGAACTGGCCACGGCGATTTGTTCGCGTCGGCAGTGCGCGGAACCGTGGACCGGGCCGCTCGGTTCCCCCAAAGTGGCATCCGCACGCACGGATTCGATCGCGAACGAGATGTGCGGCGCTTCAGCGTGCTGCGTTTTCCGTACTCGATCGTAACCGCGATCGTGGATGGCCGCCGAGCAGTGGTGTTGGTCGCGCATGCAAGTCGCGAGCCCCAATACTGGTACGATCGCGTGAAATAGATGGAGCCGTGGCTTAGAGGCGCCGACGAGAGGAAGCTCGAGGAAGCTCTGACCCAGGTTGAACACAAGGCAGGATTGTCACGCAACCCGTCGCCCTCGGTGACCGACAAGCGCGCCCCTCGATTAAGGAGGTCGCCCCAAAGAAACCCGGCGGAAGCCGGGCCCTCTGATGGCGGTGACCCCAACGATGCGAAGTTGGAACTCCGTTAATGCCTTCCTCCGTGACTGGAACGCTCTTCGTCGAGTATGAGAGAGTCGCCGCGACAGCGTCCCCTCCCCTCGATTCGACGACGGGAGCGGCCGCATGCGCATCTCCCGAGCTTTGACCCGTAGGCGCTAGACGCGCATAATGAGTGTGTGACCGACCAAGCCAAGAAAGTGCTCGGCGAGGCGATGGCACTTAGTGAGACGGAGCGCGAGAAACTGGCCGAGCTCTTGCTGACCAGCCTGCCTCGGCTGTCCAAGCGCGAGCAAGCCGAAATCGAGAAGGCCTGGGTCGACGAAGCCGTCGCACGGGCCGAAGCGCTCCGCCAAGGCGACCTCGCCGCCGAGGACGGCGCCACCGCGATTGCAGAGCTTCGGTCGGAGCTTCGAACCGTTCCCTCCAAATGACGCGATACCGCATTCTCCCACCGGCCAGGGAGGAGCTGCGGAGCGCATCGCGCTGGTACGAGCAGCAGCACGACGGGCTGGGTGACGCTCTCATCGACGAGTTTGAGGAGCGGCTCGCGCTGGCCCTCGAACATCCTCATGCAGGCACAGTCGTCGGGTCGACGACGCAAGGCCTGCCCATTCGGCGCCACCGGCTTGCGCGCTTCGCGCGCTACTCGATCTTGATGTTCGTGGACGAAGACGGCACGGCGACGGTACTGGCCTTCAGTCACAGCTCCCGCAATCCGGTCCACTGGAAGGATCGAATTCGCTAACGAGCTCTACGCGGCCCTCGATTCCGGGAGAGCTCTTGCAAAGCAAGAGCCCGGCCGAAGCCGAGCTCTCCAATGGCGGTGAGCCCAGGTACGCGAAGTTGGAACCAATTTTCCGCTTTCATCGAAGAGTGGAACGAGCTTCGGATGGCCGCATGACGAGCTTCGACGACGGCAATCGGTACAGAGCTGCGCCTACTGCCCGTCAATCGTCGGCGCTTCTTCGACCAGGTCAGCGATCAACCTTGGCTCGGGTTGTTATTGGCTCCACAGAAAGGTGCTAGTTTGGGGCTGATCGTCGGGGACGTAGGCGCATAGATTCCTCTGTCGATCGATGGTCTACGGATTCCTGTTCGCTGGTCGGTGATTTCGGAGCCTACTCGAGCCCTGCCATCGAAAAAATGCCTACGAATAGAGCCCGTGCTATCAATCGATAATGCGATGGTGGTTCTTGGCAGCGGCGCTCGTCGCCGGATGCGGTGAGAACGGAGGCCCCGGCGCCGACGACCAAACGAGCTTCTGTACCGAGGAACGCGACCCGCTCGGGTTGTTCTGCGGCGAAACACCCCCACCGATAGAACTACGAGCGGCTGACGAAGCCGCGCGTCGAGAGTTCCCTGAACTTGAAAACGCAATGCTGTACAGGGCGTTCAGCAGTCGCAACGGCCAGCTCAATCCAGATGGGCGAGATTAGAATTGGCATCTCAACTACTACCTGCCCGACCTCAGCAATCCCCCAGAAAGCGAGCTCCGGTTTGTGTCCGTGGGTTCATACGAATCCGGGATTTCAGCTTCTATCGATCAGAGTAGCCCGGTTTTGGAATGCGGACCGGGCGCGCCTATCGAGCCCCTAGACTCGCGCGCGGCGGTGCACGACGCGGTGACGCGCTTCGAATCACTCGTTCCGGGCGTCCAGTTGGGCGACGGCAACAATCTCTACCTCGATCAGTGGAACTCATGCATTGATGGGCCTGAGCTGCCCGCGCGAAACCTAGTCCGATTCGCTCGCGCCGGAGGCACTAGCGTTTTTGCGTACTACGACGACGATGGTGAGTTCGTAAAAATCGATGGGCCGTGCGTATCCACTTCGGGGCTTCGCTGCGACTGAGCCGTTCGAAGAAAGCTCCTGCCGATCCCGTGAAGAAAAGCCCGGCCGAAGCCGGGCTTCTTGTGGCGGTGACCCCAGCAATGCGAAGTTGGAACTCCGTTGTCGGGTTCCTTACGGATTGGGAGACGCTTCGGAGGTTGGCGCTCCGGTCGGGTGCCGGCCCGCGGCTCGGGGTCGCAGGTCAACCGCGCTCAGGCTGAGCCCAGCGCGCGTACGCTCTGCGGACATAGGCCAGTCGCTGAGCGGGAGTTCCGTAGCGCTTCGAGAACCAGCGAATCAGCCGCAGCGCTTCTTCTCGCTCCTCCTCCGATACAGGCGCGCTCACATAGGCGTCGAACGCGTCCGCAGCGAGGATCCGTTCCGCGAACTGTCGTGCTTCCTCAAGCGTGGCCTGGGATGGAGGGTTTGTCTGGCTCATTGCTGCACCTCCTTGAGGCGCTGCAAGAGTCGGATGTGTTCCGCATCCTTGGGTCGTCCGCCGATGCGCTTGGTCAGAATGAGATCGTCGATTGAAGGAATGAAGACCTTCGCAGCGCCGATTTCTACCGATACGCGCCGAGACCAGAGCATCGACGTGCTCATCGCTCTCTAGGACATATCTACCGTTTCGGCGAGCATCGTTCGGCGTGCGGTTAGGCTCCAAACCGAAAGGCCGAGCCGCCGTGTTCAGCTTCTCGATATCGTCGGCATGCACCCAGAAATCGTAGTCCGCGGTGAGGACGGGCAACCCCAAGACAACCATCGCGCGGCGTCCGATCAACAAAGCTCGCGCGCCACTACGCTCCACCGCGGAGAAAAACGAGATCTCATCGAACTCCGACCCTCGCATCAGGGCGAGTTTCCTTGTTGTCCGGGGTTCACGCAAGAAGAGCCCCCAAGACCCCGAAATACCTAGACACCGTGAACCTTGCGCTCAAGGAGGCAGCGAAGAAAGGTAGTGCACCAATTGCTTGCGGATGACCGGTGTAGAGGTTGCCGTCTTTGCCGCTTCGGAGAACGTAGACGTAGTGCAGGTCTGGGTATCGGATGGGGGAGCGCGTGGGTGCTGGGACATTGCATGCTTCAGCACGCCATACGTCGGGCCCCGTAAAGTCCGCGCTTTCGCGCGAGACCACGGGGCTCCCATAGGGCGAAACTGCGTCGGAGTGGAGCGAAGTCCGTGCGCGCGTGCTCAGCCGACTCGGGCGATGAAGCGAACGCTTCGGGTATTGCCCGACGCGGAAGCCGAGCTTCAGTTTGCAGCGAGCTGGTACGAGGAAGAACGTCGCGGCCCGCAGCGATAGACGCTGTGCCCGCTGCAGGGAAGCTCGACCTTACCCTCAGCCACGTAGGGTTCCAAGTCGTCGGAATCGCCACAGCCGATCGCGACCAACGCGACTATGCCGTACAGGAGCGCAGCTTCGCGAATTGCGCCCATGGCGGGAAGCATATTTCTCACGGGCGCAGCCGACAAGCGACGACGGAGAGTCGTCTCGCAAAGAAGATCTTGCTCAGCTCGATGCGCGTCCCGGCGGGGCCGTGCACCGTCAGCTCGGGCCGCGTCGCCCGCTGCACCACGACGCGAGCGAACTTCTTCGGCTCGCGGCTGCTCCGAAGTTCAACCGCAGCGATTCGACTCGGTCTTCGATCTCATCCACCCGCCCATCGTCGCCCCGCGATGCAAACCCGTCGAGACGGGCAACGGCGAGCACTTACGCTCATTCAGGAGCAACGCCTGTCATTCGACGCTGTAGGATCCGAAGAAATCGAACTGCAGATTCTGCGCGTCGAACTGCCTAACGGTGAGAATCAGAATGCCTTCGCCACACGTCCAGGCAATCTTGGCGCAACCTCTTCGCGAGTGAACCAACGAAAGAATTACGTATAGCGACGAGGTCCACGGCGGCCCAGTCTGTTTTGTGTGACCGGCTCGAATCGGGTGGGTTCAAACTGGGGAGGTTGTGATGCGTTATCTATTGGGGTTTGTATGTGTCTGCGCCGTGGGCGTCATACCTCTAGTCGGGTGTGGTGATGACAATGGCGGCGGCGGCAGTGGTGGCTCGGCTGGCACTGGCGGAACCGGCGGCACGGGTGGCGTGGATACGGTTTCGGTATCCACTGTGGTCAGCGGCTTTGATGCCACAATCGGTCTGACAGGGCCGTTGAAGGACGTCGAGATCTGCGAGACCGACACGGAGAACTGCGTGATGACCGACGCCGACGGCGCGGCCACGCTGCAGCTGCCGCTGAATCAAGAGACGAGCGTCACCGTGCAGAAGGAGGGTTACCAGTCTGAGTTGTTGGCGGCCCTTCTGTCCGCGGAGCCCACCGTGCTCGCGAACGGCCTGGGCACAGTCGAGCGTCTACAGGGCCTGCACGAGCTCGTGGGGTCACCCTATCCCATGGAAGGCACGGGGGACATCCTTGCCACCTGGACTAACCTGGGCGCATTTCCGGGGGCGACCTTGGATCTGGCGGAACCCGCGACCGGCGAGGGTTTTTACTACAATGAGGAAGGGAACTGGGACGCCGACCTCACCGCAACGACGAGTTATGCGCTGGGGCCGAAGGGCGGCTTCACCGAGGTCAGCCCGGGTGTGGTCCAGGTCGCATTCGGTGGAACGGCCGAAGGCTGCGTGCCCAACAACGGGTGGCCTGGCGGTGTCGACAATAGTGTCCGGCTGCCCGTCCGGGCGGGGTATGTGAGCGAGCTCTTCCTGAGTTGCGACGCTCCATGATGGAGCAGGGCTGAGCTTCGTGCAGAGCCCGTACCGGCAAACAAGAACGGCGGCCTTCGGATCACTCCGTGGGTCGCCGTTTTGTTTGTGAGGCTCCATTTGGAATAGCAAGCTTACTCGCGATTGAACGCGACTATGGCGAAGCGCGCTCCTCACCTGCCTCGTGGCCTGTTCTTCGTCCCGCGTTTCCAGTATCGCCAGCCTGAGGCTTGGAGTTGACCCGGTTTCGTCGACACTCGCCCGGTTTCGGGCAAAGGAGTCCACATGCCTCAGAGACACACGCCAGCCTACCCGGCCGAGTTCCGGAGCGACTGGTCGAGCTAGTCCGCTCGGGTCGCAGCCCGGAGGACCTCGCCAGGGAGTTTGAGCCCTCGGCGCAGGCGATACGCAACTGGGTGGCGCAGGCCGACCGTGACCGCGGCGCCCGCAGCGATGGTCTGACGACCGCCGAGCGCGAGGAGCTTCGGTGACTTCGACGCGAGAACAAGCAGCTCAAAGTCGAAAAAAACATCTTGAAAAAAGCCGCCGCCTGGTTCGCGCAGGAGACCGATTCGGTTCCGCCCAAGAGTTCGAATTCGTGAGAGCGCATCAGGCCATCTATCCCGTGCGGACGCTTTGTAGGGTGCTCGGTGTCTCCCCGAGCGGCTACTACGCGTACGTGAAGCGACCGCGGTCTCGCCGTGCGGTCGAAGATGCGGGGCTGCTCGAGCGCATCGAGCACGTTCACGCGCGCTCTCGGGGCACGTATGGGGCACCGCGCATCCATCGCGACCTTCGCGAAGAGGACACGGTGCGTGTCGGTCAGAAGCGCGTAGCGCGGCTGATGCGGCAAGCGGGAATCGTTCGCATCAGCCGTCGCAAGCGGCGCATCACGACCCGACGCGATGTCGATGGACGTCCCGCTCCGGACCTCGTCGATCGCGACTTCCAGGCGACCGGTCCCGACCAGCTCTGGGTCGCCGACATCACCTACGTGCCCACCCACGCCGGGTTTCTGTACCTCGCCGTGGTGGTCGATGCGTGGAGCCGGCGCGTCGTCGGCTGGTCGATGGCCAATCACCTGCGCACCGAGCTCGTCCTGACGGCGCTCGAGATAGCGCTTCAACAACGACGGCTGGTTTGGGGACTCCCAGGGCGCATAGATCCATCTCCGGCTCGCGCAGCTCCGTGCGATCGAGCACCGTCGATACCCGCTCCGCGCCGCGAACACCGGCATCACGGCGGTCATCGACCCCGCTGGCCGTGTGGTCGAACGCACCGCGATCGGAACCCGCGACAACCTGCATGGCAGGGTCGCCATGCTGACAGGGAAGACCCCTTACACGCGCTTCGGTGATTGGCCCGGCTGGCTGAGCTTGGGGATGATCTTCTACGTCCTGGTCCGGCGGTGACGGATCCTCGGTTGACGCGTCTCGGGTTACTGCGGCACGTACGCCACGTGCTTTGCAAGCCACGCGCCGTTCTCTTTCTTCATCGAGATGAGCAGGCTTCCCGTGCTGCTCACTGGGAGATCGACCGCATTGTCGTTTGCGGGGTTGTTAGTCTTTCCGGTCATCACGACACTCGCGCTGACGGTCGCATTGTTCCCAGCGCCACTCATCTGGATGTCCGTGACGCTCAGCGTGTCGATCTTGGGGCTCTGCTTCGCGAACATGCCGATTGCCGGCTTCCCGACGCGCGGGGACGAGTTGGGAGGCATCAATTTCCCGTCGGCGGAGAACTTGTTGCTGAACTTGGAGAGCTGCCCGTCCCGGTAGGCTGCGGCGCCCTCGTTGACCGCGGCCGTGATCGCGTCGATGTCCACCTGACTCAGCGGCTCTTGCGGCCCGGACTCCCAAGTAGACGCCGCTGCCGACGACTTCACAGTGCCCGGATCTTCTTCCTTGGGCGCCGGCGAGGTCGAACACGAGATACACCCGGCGCTCAGCATGGCCACCAGCGCCAACCCGACCCAGCCTTTGAGCTGCACGATCATAGAGCCTCTAGACCGAGACTCGCAGGAGCCTCGGCGCAGGTAAAGTCCAAAGTCGCAGCTTCAGTCGCGACCAAAACAATTACGTATGCGTGACAACTCGGAGGTCACACAGGCGAGGGGTCACGGACTTTCCACGCGTTTGACGAGGGCGAGCGGGTCGGGTCGAGGGGCAGCGCGACGACGTCGAGGATGGAGTCGGCCGAAGCGGTTCCGATGATGGAACGCCAGGTCGCTGCGCTCGGCCGCTCGCCGGTGCACGCGCGGTCGACGTCACGCAGCTCCTCATCGAGTACGGCGTTCCCGGTACTCGTATTTCGGCTGCCGCCTACGCCGACACCCAGCCGGTCGCCGGCAACGATACCCCGGAGGGCCGCGCGCTCAACCGTCGCATCGAGATCGCGCTTCAGCCGAACCTCGACGAGCTTCCGGACCTGTCGAGCTTCGAGTAAAACCGAGAAGCGCAACCAACGGTGAACGTGCCGACGTGCATCACGCACTCGGCACGTTTGCAATTGGGCGGGTCGCACTCGCTCCAAGGTTGCGATTGGACTCCAAAACGCAGATAGTAGGCGGAATGCGAGCGGTGGCGATTGTATCGGCCCTATGGCTGTGCGCCGTGCCGAGAACGCTGGCCCAATCCGATGAGTGGTTGGTTCTGCCGACGACGTCCGAGGATTCGGACGTGTGGATGGAGCCAACCGTCTCCGCGGTGAGCCGAGAGCTCCGGAGGCAGGGTGTGGGAGTCTGGTCGTCCGACCGAGCGAACTCGGCCTTTCGAGAGCGCGGTTCGTCGGAGCCACCCGAGCTCTCAGATGACGCGGTGTCCGCGTGGGAATCTGGCTCGCGGGAGGCGCTCGGCAAGCTCGCGTTCGGCGAGTCCGCAACCGCGCTCGCCGAGCTCGAAGAGGCGCAAGCGTTCTCGCGTAGGATGCTGGTCGCGCTCAACCGGGACCCCGCCAGGGCGCAAACCACGCTCGACACATGCCTCTACTTGGTTCGGGCGCGGATGCAGAGCGGAGATGAGCAGGGGGCGGTTCACCAGGTTCGAGAGTGCGTCCGGAACTCACCCTCGACCGAGCCCACGGTGCACATGCACCCGCCGGGCGTCATGGCGCTGTACGACGCGGCGCGGAACGCCGGCGCGGATCATTCGAGCACGCTGCTCGTCGAAGGCGAACCATCAGGCTGCGCGGTACGCGTGAATGGCGTCCTCGTCGGCGCGACACCTCTTCAGTTCTCGGATCTCTACCCGGGCCGCTATCGCGTGCAGGTCGAGTGCGATCCCAGCACCCCAAGCCGCGTGCACTCGGTAGAGGTCGCCACGGGACCGATCAGCATCTTCGTGTTCGACCGATTCGACCGATCGGTGAGGACAACGCCCTTTCTGCACCTACAATCCGAAGGTCCGCCGGACGCTCAGCACCTCGTGCGGGACGCACGCAACGTTGCCCGGGCGCTGTCGGCCTCCGCGGTCGTGACCATCGCGGCGACAAACCGCGGTGTGCTCGAGCTGCGTGTCGTCGCTGGAACGGAGTTGATTTCACCCCTGGTGCGCGTCGCGGCTTCGGCGGACGGACCGACCGACGAGGCCGTCTCGAGGGCGGTCGTCGCACTGCTCGCCGGGAAGTGCGTGGACCTCAGCGCGGCCCAACCCGTTGCGCTCGATTGCCGTTCGGGCACGCCGATCTCGATGACCATGTCCGAAGAAGCACCATCCGAGCCTCGAGGAGTCAGGCCCCCTGCAGGCCAGTTCATCGCCGGTCTGACGCTCGCGTCCGTCGGCGCCGCTTCGCTCGTGACAGGCTACGGGCTGCTGATTTCGAGACGCAGCGCGGCGGACGATTGGCTCGCCGACCCCGGTAGCCTCGATGCGCATGGCAAGTGGCTGAACCTCGGTACCGGTTTGGTCGTCACGGGCAGCTCCGGCTCCGCATTGCTCGTGACCGCAATGCCGCTGCTCTTGCCGTACCGGCACAAGACTCCGTGGTGGGCGTGGATGAGTGGGGGACTCGGGCTCGGGTTTGCCGCGGCCTCGATTGCAGAGGGGATCACTGCAGACCCGAAGCCCGACGCGTCTTGTAGCGTCAACAACCTCAATCCTGCACCGTGCGTCGACCGCGCGAAGCGCACCGATCTCGCAGTCCTTCTGGGCGTCACCGCCGCTCCGCTCCTCACCATGCCGCTCGTTTATTGGCTTCGGAAGAGCGACAAGCGACTCGACGCCGAGGTGCTCCCAAGCGTCCGCGTGGACCGCTCGGGGGCGGTGTTGGGTCTGGAGGGTATGTTCTGAAGCGTCTCGCTGCTCCGCGTCTCTGCAGATGTTGGCTCGATCATGAATTGCGCCAGCACCAGGGCCAGCGTTGCGACGACCGCCAGACGAACGCCGCGGGTCTTGGCGGCGGACGCGATGACCTCCGCGCGCCCTTGCTTTGCTTGTTCCAGGATTTGCTCGAATTGCTCCTGATTGGTCATTTGGGTTCCTCCATGCTGAATGCGTCCGAAGCTCGGGGACGCGGTTCCCTCAGGGAGCACATGCCGTGCCAACTCGAAAGCGGCGCGATCTCCCGAGCGGGCGGGTCGAAACGGTCGAATTGTGACGGACGGCGTCATTTCCCGACGACCCGCGCCAACGCTTTCGTGAGTTGCCGAACCATGTGCATGCGAATTGCGTTGCAGACCGGTTGGTACGAAGACCACTTCGGCCGTCTGATCGCAGGGGGCCCAGCGCCACCGAAACGCTATCCAAGGGACTGATTTTACGATAGAATACGCTCCGCGCTCGGCCTGCATGGTGGCGGGTCGCAGATGTGTATTCATGGCGAACGCAAGCTCGAACGGATCGCTCGGTGACCCGTCTGGACAGGACTTTGGGCCGTACAAGCTCGTCCGGCGTCTAGGCGTCGGCGGCATGGCTGAGACCTTCGAGGCGATTCGCATGGGGCCAGGGAGCTTTTCCCAACGCGTTTGCCTGAAGCTCGTGCTCCCCTTCTACCGCGACCGGCAGGACTTTCGGGAGTTCTTCGACCGGGAAGCTCGGCTGGCCGCAAAGCTTCGCCACGGCAATGTCGTTGGCGTCATCGACTTCGGTCAAATCGACGGCGTCTCGTACATCGCGTTCGAGCTGGTCGACGGAGTGGACCTCGCGTCCCTCTTGGACTCGCAGTCGCGCGGCGTGTTGGCCCCCGAGCACGTTGCGCTGATCGGGCACGATCTCGCGGCAGCGCTCGAGCATGCGCATGATCCGCGCCGCGATGGATCCGCCGGCGGCGATGGGGCTAATGCGATCATCCACCGTGACATCTCGCCTTCGAACGTGCTCATCAGTGAGCGGGGCGAGGTGCTCCTGACCGATTTCGGCGTGGCCAAGGCGATCACGGGCACAGCTCGCCAGCAAAGCGCAGTCAAGGGGAAGGTCCCCTACATGTCACCCGAGCAGCTGCGCGCCGAGACCTTGGACGGACGCGCCGATCTGTTTGCGCTGGGCGTGGTCCTCTTCGAGGCGCTTGCGGGGCAGCGTCCGTTTCAGGGCGAGCACGACCCGGCGACGATCATGATGATCTTGAATGGCAATCGTCCCTCGCTTCATGAGATGGCCCCAGAGGTGCCGCTCGGGCTCTGCCAGGTGGTCGAGGGACTCCTCCAGACGAATCGCGATGATCGGCCTCCGAGTGCGGCCGCCCTCTTGGAGCAGCTCGAACCGTTCGTTCCCTCGTACCGCGCGCGCCAGGCGCTCGGCACACTCGCGTTCGACGTTCGTGCTTCCAAGGCAGCATGGTCTTCGCGGCCCGCGGCGAGCGACGTCGCGAGCGGGGTGAGTCAGTCGAGCGGCTCACTGGCGGCCGACTTCGAGGGCCCTCGGGCAGACACGGTGTCGACACGGCCACCGAGCCGGCTGCGATCCCGGAGAAGCCTCGTCGGCCTGGTCGGGATGCTTTTAGTGCTCGGTCTGGCGGGAATCGCATCTAGACCCCTTTGGATCGCCGATGGCGGAGAGGAGATCTCGGCACGCCCGCCCGAGGCGCACGAGCCGACCGGCGATGGCGATGCGCTAGAAGCAACCGCTGACGATCCTGCCCTCATAGAAGCGGCCCCCTCAGAGCCAGGAGGCGTGAACGCATCGGCCGATCATCGTGAGGAGACCCCGTCAGAAGAGGCACCCGTGCAGGCTGCGGTTCAAACCGTCAAGCCAGCGCGGCTCACGGTCGTCGTCTTTCCTTGGGGAGACGTCTGGATCAACGGCAAGGCTCATGGATCGGCGCCGCTCAAGAACGTCGTCCTCGAGCCCGGGCACTACAAGATCGAAGTCGGTCAGGGCCGGCCGACGCGAACCCGAACCATTCGCGTGCGCGAAGCTCAACGAAAGACCGTCCAGTTCGACCTGACGAAATGACCAGCACGGGAGGCGCGGAGTCCTCGTACGGTTTCAGTGGGACTCGGCACGCTCTTTGAAGCTCTCGGGATCGATGCCGAGCGTCGCCATGCGACTAATCAGGCCGGTACGTGGCACGCCGAGCATTCGGGCCGTCCTCGCTACGATACCACGACAGCTTTCGAGCGCGTCTTCGATGATTTCCTTTTCGAGCGCATCGAGGTCGGTCTTTTGGTCGGCGAGCCGCTTCCAACGCCCTCGAATTCCAGGTTCCTCGTGCGGAGGTCCCGAGTCGGCTTGCAGCAGGCCTGCGCCCATGAGTCCACCATCGCCGAGATCCAGGTGCCGGGCTTCGATCACCGGATCGGTGGAGCCCATCGCGCGCGCGCGGTTCCTCGCGCGCTCCAAGACCGATTCGAGCTCGCGAATGTTGCCGACCCATTGGAGGCGCGGTGACTTGAGCAGCTCCTCGGCGCCGCCGTCGAGCTCCCATTCGGTTTGCCGGTCGGTCCGCTCCAGGTAGCGCGCGGCAATCCACGGAATGTCATAGCGCCGCTCCCGCAAGGGCGGGAGAACGACCGGCACGGTGGCGAGTCGGTAGTACAGGTCCTGGCGGAAGCGCCGGTTGGCGATCGCCTTGGCCACGTCGCCGTTGGTGACCGAGATCAGCCGGAGGCTGGCGGTCTTGGGCTCGCGTCCTTGATAGCCGAGCGGACGGTAAGACCCGAACTGCGTGAAATCGAGCAGGAGCTGTTGCGCGTTCGGGGGCAGGTTCAGCACCTCATCGAGGATCAAAGTGCCCCCGTTCGCATACTCGACGAGCCCCTTGCGTTTGGATACCGCACCGGAGAACGAGCCTCGCTCATGCCCGAACAGCTCAGAGGTGATGGTATTGAGATCATCGGCCATGCCGAGAGTGGCCCGGACGATCGGCTCCTGACCGCATGCGCGGGCAAACGCCGTAGCAAGCTGGGTCTTGCCCGTGCCCGACTCGCCCAAGATCATGATCGCAGCCTGGCCCGGAGCTGCCGCGCGCAGCTCCTCGCGAATCCGGGCCATGCTGTGGGGGCTGAGAAGCTCGGCGAAGGTCGCGTGGTGCTCGTTTCGGTCTTTGGCACGCTCGACTCGGAGATCTTCTTGCGTGGCTTCGATGAGTGATTGCTGCGCGATGACGCCGCCGAGGAGCGAGCCTACGCACTCCGCGAACTCGAGGAGCTCTGGCTTGGTGGCCTGATCAGCCGGGAACTCGAGATACATCGCGCCGATCAGCGTGCGGCCGCGTTCCGCGGTCGTGGGGTGCGACCAAAGCGGGACAGCGGCGAACGAACCGTCCGGATCAAAGGGCACGGACCCCGAGATCGTCTTGAGCTCGGTCTGCACTCGCCCCAGGACGTCGGTCACGTGCTGAGCCAGCTCTGCCGGGGACACACCGCGTACGCTGGCCGTCCTCGACCGGTGCATGGGCCCTCCCCCTTTTGTCTCCAGGGTGCTCCAAGCGGAAGATGCGCCAAGCTGGACACACAAGGCTTCGAGCGTCTCCTCGATGAAGCGGCCCCTATGCAGCCCGGTGACAACCGCGGAGATGACGTCGCGCATGCGCGGCCAAGGATTGCTGATCTCCGAGCGGTCCATGAGGGTGTGCTAGCCTACCGGCTCATCGTCTTCGCTACCAGCGAATCGAGCCGATTTCACAGTTCCAGGCAACTAGAACATCCACATCTTGGCCACGAGGTGTCCGACGGTGCGCGCTCCGAGCTTTCGCATCGCGCAACGCCGCAACTGCGAACCCTGCGACACGCTGATACCCGGGTCATGTGCAATCCCCTTGCTGTCGTGTCCCTTGCAGACGCGGATCGCGACTTGATACTCGCGTTTGGAAGCGCAAGAACGAAACGGCGGCCGTCGGTGTCGAACCAGTCCACTCTCTTAGCCCATCGGGCTAAAGCTGAGAGCCGAATTTCGCGGTACTAGCTCACTATGTCGACTTGCGGTGCACTCTAGACCGCGTTCGGATCGCCGACCTGGATGTCCACTCTATTTCGCTGAATCTCACAACTCCCTTTCTTCGTCCGAACGGTCGCGTTCCCGCTCTCGTCTCTCCAGAAGTCGAATCACGCGGGCGTCGCGCTGCGCGGCGCGGCTCGCGACGAAGTGGTGCCCGGATGCCAGGTCTTCTGAATCGCCTTTCGTTGGATTGCGAGCTTTCGCCTGAGGGTCCGGGTTTCGATGGTTTGTCGAAGCGTGAGTTGCTCTAGGAGTTGTCTTCGGTCGCCGCGGGTCACGGGAAGGGCTGCGATGATGCTCCGCTGACAGCGATGCTTTCGCTTGAGTTGTTGACGCTCGCGAGAGGCCGAGTCTCGGTAGCTGGCCCACGCATCCCGACGTTGCGTGCGCGCTTGCTCGAGGCTCTGTTCGTACTCCTTGTACAGGCTCTGGGGCGCCCGCTCAGGAATCGGTGAGTACTGATGGGGCGCCTGGCGCGCGGCTTCCAAATGTCGCTCCGACCCCGATTGGAAGGGTCCCAGCTGTCTACAGAGTCGTGCCTTGCTGAGCTCGCGATCCAACAAGGAGGCTTTCACGCGGACTCCTCGGTCCACACGCTCGAATACCAGGCCGTTGCCATGCGGCCGAATCACGACGCCAAATCGGCTGCAGACTTCGTGGACGTCATCCCAGCGCCGTGGCCCGGTCGCTCGAAGAGCGGGCCGTAGCTTTTCCCGGGCCCAGCGCGCAAAACTCTCGATTCCATGGTGCGCTTCACAATCGGCAGCGCGTTGCGGAACGTTCTCGCGCTCGTGCGCCCTCGACCGAAGGGGTGTCAGGCCGAGCTCCCGCTCGAAGGCCCGGGCCCCGGTGAAGAGCTCTTGGTGGTCCCAAGCGGGTGAATGCATGCGAAAGGTCTCGGGGTGGATCTTGTGGATCGCAACGTGGAACCACGTGGCGCGCGGCTTGGCGCCTCGCCCCTGAATGTAGGGCGCAAGGTGACGAAAGCCCTTGTTCGATGCCGACTCGCGTTGATGCCAAACGATCACCGATGCCCCGCCAAACGATTCACCGCTCGACGAACGTCCATGACTGAGTCGATGAACTCGAGGTTCAGCCGGTGGTAGCTCGATGGGTCCGACACGCCCTCACGAATCGCGAGCTTGAGGAGGCCACCGATGCGGTTGAGGTCCGCGTGAATGCGCGAAACTTCGGTGAGGGCCTGCGCGTCCACAGTGCTCCTGAGGCGTACACCGCGCAGACACCGGCGAACCACTTCTCCGCGCGAGTAGCTGGTCTGCCGGGCAAACACATCGAGGAGCCCGAAGTCGTGCTCGTCGACGCGAAAGGACACGATTCGGGATTTGGGTTTGCTGGCTCCGACCAGATCGCCAGCGACAGGGAGGCCCGTCATTGCCCGACCTCGCGAACCGCGTCGCAACCGTTCAGGTGCCAGCAGGTCACGATGCAATCCGCTGACACGAGGGCGCCACAAACAAAACAGGGACCGCGCCCTGCGACGCGCCCCCTTGTTTTTCCGGTGACCCCAACGGTGCGAAGTTGGAACTCCGTTGTGGGATTCCTCGCAGATTGGGACGCTCTCGGTCGAAGTTAGTGAGCGATCGACACTGCAAGGATAGGCGCGTGACGATGCACGTCTCCCTTCATGGTCCAGCCGCAGCTGGCGGCGTCGCAACCTGGAAGGCCCAGGGCGTAGGTCAGTTCAGGAGGAATTGCGCGATCTGATATCGTTTGGTTTGGGGGAACAATGGACAAACAGGATGTGGAGCGGATTGTGGGGCTGTTGGAGGAGGTCGCTGACAGGCAACGCGAACACCTCGCGATTCAGCGCGAGCACTTGGAGTTAGCCAAGACGCAATATGACCGGGCGAAAGCGATCAATGATCGCGCCGAGCGCATCCAGGCGAAGAGCGACGCGCTCATCGATCGATCGGGCAAAGTGTTCAAGATCGTGATTCCGATGATCATCGTTCTACTGGTCGCGGCCGGTGCGTTGCTCTTCAGCATTCGATAGGGGTCGCGCGCGATTGCCTCGCCCACCGCGCCTCGATGCCGGGAGACCGCATTACGTCTCTGGCACAGCAGACTCTCAATCTGCGAGAAAACACGCCGAGCCGATCTCGAAGGACAGCACAGTGCATAAATTGCGCAGAACGTCCGCTGTGGAGCATGCTGCGACCATGTCGGCAAGGTCATGGCCCCGCGAATTCTACGGTTCGCACTAGTCCGCTAGGCGAGATCGAATGACTGAGACACGGACGAAGGAAGAGTCGCAGAATCGAGCACTCTGCGAAGCGCACGGCCTAGCCTATGATCCGACCATTCATTCGGGGTGCGTCGTGTGCAGGAGGAACGAGATTTCATTTCCGCCAGCAGTGACGCCGCCGCCTTCCAAGAAGTTAGTCGCGCTGCTGATGTCCCTGGGTGTTCTCGCGCTGGTCATGAGTATCGGAGCGATGTACGCGTATTTCGACCGACGGCGAGCCCTCATTGATGCAGATGAGCCCACGGAGCCCGAAGTTGGGCAAGTCGTCGCCTCCCTTCCCGGCATGCCGGAGCACAAGGGAACGATCATGCTTGGGCGGAGCGGGACCGACGCCTACGGCTATCCGAACGACCTGCCCGACAAACTCACGCTTCTGAGTCTGTTGCGAGAGAAACGCTTCGAGGAGCTGTCCTCGCACCTCGAGTCATTTCAGAAGGCGTTCGAGGAAGACTTTCGACAAGAGAAATGGCCGATGGTGGCCTTCGAAGCGTTCAACATCGCTGACAAAGAAGTGGGCGGGTTGATCGATGAATGGGTCAGAGCAATGCCTGACTCTTTCGCCCCCTACCAAGCCCGCGCGAAACATCAGATCGCGTTGGCTTGGCACTACCGTGGGGCCAAGTGGGCGGATCTGACCGCGAAGAAACGGTTCGCGAAGATGGGGAAGATCCTCGTGCACGTTCCTGCGGACCTCGACCGCGCGCTTGAGCTGCGCCCCGCCTTGATGGAAGCGTACTGCGCTCGACTCACGCTGGCGTCGGCATTTGGTTCGAGCATGGGCGACAGGACGGCAATCCTCGAGTCGGCGCTTCGCCACTGCCCCTACTGCTTCGGCATCCGTGCCGCGTACTTGGGGAGCATCGTGCCTCGTTGGGGAGGCTCGTACGCGCTGATGGCGTCCAAAGCCGCCGATTGGCAATACACCGAGAAGAACCCGAAGCTTCGCCAATTGCTTGGCTTTGCGGATGACGACCGCTGTGACCTCTTGCGTAAGAAGCAGCCCGCCAAGGCTATCGAGTTCTGCGACCGCGCGATAGCGGAAGGGGCGAACGCTGGGTTTCTACTCACAAAGGGTGCAGCGCTCATCCATCTCAAACGGTATGACGAAGCCGTCGACGTGCTGTCGGACGCGCTTGAGATCCTCCCTCAAAGCGTGTCATCTCTGAACGCTCGGGGTTTGGCGTTCCTGGAACTTGAACGATACGAGGAAGCAGCCCGCGACCTCGTGCTCGCGACGCGCCTAGACCCGCTCCACAAACAGGCGGAAACCAACTTGCACCACATCCTCGCCAAGCTGGTGCGCCTGGCATACGAGAAAGCCGAGGCGGGAAAGCTGGATGAGGCGATCGCCGAATACACCCGTGTGCTGGACGTGCACCCGCGCTACGCGCACGCGTACCTGTACCGAGCGCAGGCCTATAACGACAAGCGCGAGCCGAAGCTCGCTGAGCAGGATTATCTCCGCTCAATCGAGATCGACCCCTCCAACATCGAATCGTATCGCGGTTTGGACCACGTGCTCGCCCAACAGAAACGCTTCGACGAGATCATCTTGCACTGGAATCGCTATCTCGAGCGGAAACCCAAGGACGCTAGAGCGCTCTACGAGCGAAGCGGCACATACTACCATAAGGGGCAGATGGATCTGGCGAAACGGGATGTGAGCGCCGCATGTCGCCTCGGACATGAGGAAGCCTGCAAAACCGAGAAGCGCTTCTACCCCGAGTGATTCGATCGAACCTGAGCGGAAAGCGCGGTGTTACTGAACCTCTGGGCCCAGATACCGACAAGCGCGGCCCTCGATCCCGGGAGACATCGTGCAAAGAAAAAGCCCAGCCGAAGCCGGGCGAAGGGTGGTGACCCCAACGATGCGAAGTTGGAACCAATTTTCCGCTTTCATTGAAGAGTGGCACGCGCTTCGGATGGCCGCATGATGAGCTTCGACGACGGCAACCCATGCACTGAAGTTGGAACTCGGTTGCGGGGTTCTTGAGGGATTGGGAGCGGCTTCCGACACTCGCCGGATAAGGCTCCACGTGGCCGGAGTTGCGGTCCTCCGTCGTTCGCTGGTTCTGCGGCTCTTTGTTCAGGGCTGGGGGGGCGCGCGCGATGAGCGCCTCCGCTATTGCCCAACCACAGCTCACGTTCGGGTTCGCTCGTATGTTGCGCAGCCACGCGGGACGGTTGGTG
>JBAVOF010000243.1:0-3908 GCA_049691835.1 Polyangiales bacterium | reverse complement strand
TGATCGCATAGTCCACGAAATCCGACGCACTCAACATGCCTACGAGCCGTCCATGCTCGATGACGGGCAGGCAGCCGTAGCCGTGTGACTGCAGCGTGAGCGCAGCCTCCAAGGCGGGAGTATCGGGGTAGACCGTGCGCACTTCTTTCGTCATGACCCACCGCGCTTCGATCCACCGGTTCATGTGGACCTGTTCGTTGGATGGCGTGCCCGAGAGACTTCCCTCCTGGCTGCGGAGGACGTCACGGTGCGAGATCAGCCCCAATAAACCTCCGGATTCGTCCGCCACCGGGACGTGGCGGATCTGATTCGTCTCCATCAGCTGGATGACATCTCGAAGAGGGCTGGTCGGACCGACGGTGATCGCCGGCTGGGTCATGAAGTCTCTTACGAAGAGCTGCGACATGAACGATGTCTAACGCATCTTCCATGCCAGGGCTGGTCAGGAAGACCGAGCGCGCATATTATGCGCCCATAGAACTCGTGAACGCACAAATTGCGCCAATTGAAGCCTTCGCCACACCCGCAGCCGGTGTTCCCCGGCAGGGTCGACGGGCGCATATCTTGCTAGTGAGTAAACGCATCATGCCGGACACATTCTACGAGCGGCTGAGCGCATTGGATGCGACCTTCCTCGACGTCGAGAGCGAGGCTGCGCCCATGCACGTGGGCGCCGCGCTCATCTTCGATGCGAAGCCACTGACGCTCTCGCATGGCGGTCTCGATATCGACCGCCTCTCCCGGTACACCGAGGCCGCGTTGGACTCGATTCCGCGCTACCGACAACGGCTCGAATGGATTCCCGGGTTCGGGCATCCGGTTTGGGTGGACGACGAGCGTTTCGACATGCACTTCCACCTGCGCCACACCCGGCTGCCGCTGCCCGGCGAAGAACGTTCGCTCAAGCGCCTGGTGGGCAGGCTGTTCTCGCAACATCTCGATCGCAGCCGGCCGCTGTGGGAGTTCTGGGTGGTCGAAGGCGTCGAGAACGACACCTTCGCCCTGGTCATCAAAGTGCATCACTGTATGGTCGACGGTGTCGCCGGTGTTCAACTCTTGGAAGCCTTGCTGCAGGTCAGTCCCATCCCCGTGGAGCGCGAGCCGCAGCCCTGGCGAGCGCGCCCGGCGCCGAGCCGCGCGCAGCTCGTACTCAACGAGACGAACCACCGCATCGATGGCCTCCGCAGGCTCAGTCACTACATGCCGCGTGTCCGGGAGAACTTTCAGGGTCTAGCGAGCGTGCTCCGCTCAGGGATGAAGCCGGCCCCGAAGACCCCCTTTACCGAGCATGACATCAGTCCATACCGTCGCTTCGACTGGACTTCGTTCGAACTGAACGACGTAAAGGCGATCAGGAAGTCCCTCGGCGGCACCATCAACGACATGGTAGTCGCTACGACTACCGGGGCGGTGCGGCGCTTCCTGTTGCGCCGAGGCACAGATGTGGACTCCATGAAGGGGTTTCGCACCGTCTTGCCGGTCAACACGAGGAAATCGGGTGGCCTTTCGGTCGGCAACCACGTGGCCATGCTACTCGCGGACCTCCCGGTTTCCGACAACGACCCCATCGAGAGGCTTCGCAAGGTCATTGCCGTGACCACGGCCCTGAAGAAGGAATCCAACCAGACCGGTGGCGCAGAGCTCATCGAAGACGTCGCCGACCTGACGACGAAACGCCTGGTCTCCGAGCTCTATCGGACTGCAATGCGCTTGCGCACGTACAATCTGATCATCACCAACGTGCCGGGTCCCCCTTTCCCACTCTACATGTTGGGTGCGCCGATGAAGGCGATCTATCCGATGGTTCCACTGATGCAGAACCAGAATCTCGGCATCGCGCTCTTCAGCTATGCCGGTGGGTTGCACTGGGGCTTCAATGCAGACTGGGAGTCTTTCCCCGATGTGCACGAGTTCGTCGAGGATATCAAAGCTTCATTCGCCGAGTACAGGCAACTCGCGGCCGCACGTACACCCTCCGTTTCAGGAGCCGACGAGGCTCCGGTCCACGCCTAGAAACCATCGTGCCCAGACTTGGCACGTCAGATGCAGAGCGAAACAAGATGACTAGTGTGAATACCGCATCCGAGTTGCCCGAGACTATGGATCGATCGCGGGCTGAGGGTCCCAAGGGCCGTGTGCTGATCGTCGACGACGAGGCAAACGCGCGAACTGCGCTGGCAGAGCTGCTCGATGACGCCGGCTACTCGGTGAGCACCGCCGCGGATGGGCGCACGGCGTTGCTGCAGATGGAACAGGTCGATCCGGACGTGGTGCTGACGGACCTGAAGATGCCCGGGATGGACGGGCTGTCACTGATCGAACGCGGACGTCCGATGTCTCCTCATACGACATTCATCGTGATGACCGCCTTCGCCACGATCGACACCGCTGTGCAGGCGATCAAGCTCGGAGCGGAGAGCTACATGACCAAGCCTCTCGAGCTCGACGCGGTCATCGCGATCGTCGAACGTGCACTCGCGCGGACCAGGCTCTCCCGGGAAGCTGAAGACCTCCGCGAGCGTGTGGACGAACGATTTCAGTTCGGCAACATCCTCGGCGAGCACCCCTCGATGCAGCGGCTGATGAAGAACGTTGCACAGGTCGCTCGTAGCCGGGCTACCGTGTTGATCCATGGCGAGACCGGGACCGGCAAGGAGCTGATCGCGGCGGCGATTCACCAGAATTCGAAGAGAAAAGACAAACCATTCATCCGGTTGAACTGCGCCTCACTGAGCGAAACACTGCTCGAGTCCGAGCTCTTTGGACACGAACGCGGCTCCTTCACCGGCGCCCTCGCACGGCGTGAGGGGCGATTCAAGCAAGCCGACGGCGGCACACTGTTCCTCGACGAGGTGAGCGAGATCCCGCTCGGTGTACAGATCAAGCTCCTTCGATTTCTTCAGGAGCGCGAGTTCGAGCGCGTGGGCGGAAACGAAACCCTGAAAGTCGATGTGCGGGTCGTGGCGGCCACCAACCGTGACCTCAAGCAACGCGTGGACGAGGGCAGGTTCAGAGAGGATCTCTTCTACAGGCTCAAAGTCGTGCAGCTCGACGTGCCTCCGCTGCGCGTTCGCCGCAGTGACATCCCTCTGTTGGCCTATGCGTTCCTGCGCAAATTCGCCGCCGAAAACGATCGACCTGTTCAGGGACTGACGGAAGAGGCCCTACAGCACTTGCTCATGTATCCCTGGCCCGGCAACGTCCGCGAGCTGGAGAATGCCATCGAACGATCGGTGGTCATGTGCGAAGGCAACCTGATCAACCGCGAGGACTTGCCGACTTCTGCCCATGGAGACTTGCACAACGGCTCGGTGATGGCGCTGATTCCCGGCATCACGATGGCCGAGCTTGAACGGGTGGCGATTCTGCGAACCCTGGACGCAGTCGACGGCTCCACCGCGCGTGCGGCGGAGATCCTTGGGATCAGCCAACGTAAGATCCAATACCGCGTGAAGGAATGGGGATACCAGACCTCGACCACCGACTAGGGCGCCGCTGGAATCCGAAACGCCGCCCGAGTGCCGCCTTCGGGTAACGCCGTGAGACTCGCTGTGCCCCCGTGAAGGTCGACGATTCGCTTGACGATGGCTAGACCGAGCCCCGTGCCGGCTTCCTTCGTCGTGACGAACGACTCGAAGGCACGCTCGACGATCTCGGGCGACACCCCCGGACCATTGTCGATCACGGCGACCTCCCAGCTTCCGTCTCCCCGCACGCAGCTCACGACTCGGATGGCGGGTTGACGGCAGGATGCAACCGCTTCGACCGCATTCGTGATGAGGTTGTTGACGACTTGCTTGAGGCGATCGCGCTCGGCCACGAGCACACACGCGGGCATTTCGATCTCTTCGATGATTTCGACGCCCTGGGATTCGATCTCAGGGCGTCGAAGCTCCAGGACCTCCACA
>JBAVOF010000242.1:0-2240 GCA_049691835.1 Polyangiales bacterium | reverse complement strand
TCCTCAAGGAGGCGACGTCACCCTTCGCGCCGACGCCGCGGGCTTCCAGACTTTCCCAGGAGGAATTCGGGAAGCGCTGCCCATCGATGTGTCGGACCCCGTCGAAGAAGACGGCGTGCTCGTGGTGCAGACCACGGCAACCGACGTTGGTCTCATCGCGCTTCCATCAGGCGCTGGGACGAATCAGATCTTTGGCAACGTCGAGGTCTCGAACGACAGCACCGGTGTGCTGGTCGTGGCCGAGACCGCAGGCCAGACCCCCCAGGGCTTCACCGCCATCGCCGACCGTGCTGGCGTCTACCGAATCTTCAACGTACCCGACGGGGACTTCTCGGTCCTCGGCTATGCGAGAGGCGTGAACTACGGCGCCGAAGCGACATCGGCCAGCGGAGGCGAAGAGGTACAGGTCGACCTGGCGATCAGCGCGGACGCGCCAGGAACGGTGACGGGGAGCGTGCAGATCGTGAATCCAGGCGCCGGAGAGGGCACCTCGTACATCTTGGTCGTCGAGTCGACCTTCAACGAAGCGCTGGCACGGGGTGAAGCGCCACCCGGGCTGCGGGCGCCGGAGGGATCGGCCCTCGTGGACAGCGGTAGCTGGATGATCGAAGGCGTGCCGGCGGGCAGCTACAAGGTGCTTGGGGCGTTCGAGAACGATCGCCTGGTGCGCGACCCGGACTTTGGGCAGGGCAATACCGAGATCGTTCGAGTCGATGTCGTGGCCGGCCAGTCGGTCGAAGCGCCGAGCTTCAAGATCACCGGCTCGCTCGACGTGCTGTCCCCGGGAGCGGAAGGCGCCGAAGGGGTCGATGCGACCCCGGTCTTCTCCTGGGTCGACGACAGCGGCGAGGACCGTTACGAAATCCAGGTGCTCGACACCTTTGGAGAGACGATCTGGAGCGACGCGAACATTCCGGGCTCGAGCAGCAGCGATCCCGAAGTGACGTACGCAGGGCCGCCCTTGGAATCTGGGATGTTCTACCAGTTCCGGGTGACGTCGTTTGACGTGAATGACCGGCCGCTCTCGCGCACCGAAGACCTGAAGGGTGTCTTCTATCTGAATTGACAGCGAGCCTCCGGGGGCGCCCGGCTAAGACATGGTCATCTGAGCAAAGGTCGCGACCAGCTTCCCAAGCTGTTCCTTTGCCCCTTGCAGGATCGAAACGCCATCGCCCACGATCAGCGCATGGAAGTCGAGCGCCATCAATGCGCGCACGCGATTTCGTAACTGCGCCGGGTCGTCTTGGACGCCTTGCACGCGTGTGTGGCCTGCATCGGCGGGACTGGGTCGACGCAGAGGTTCCCCGGGTCGCGCGAAGCGGCAGGCTCATAACAAAGGCCCTCTGCGCGCGGGGTCCCACGCGACATAACAACCAGTACCGCGCAATTCGGCTCTCAACATGAGCCCGATGGGCTAAGAGAGAGTAGAGTTGGCGGGCTTTTCACAACGCCGTCGCTCGCTCTGACACCTCGCGCATGGATCGAGCTTCCTCACCCCGAGGCTTTCTGACAAGGCAAGTGATGACGAGACCTTGTCAGGAAGGCGAGGTGCCTCTTTCCAACACTGCCTTTCCTATTTTATTCCTCTCTCGTCGTGCGCGGAAACGGAAGGTAGACACAGACGGTGATCGGAGCGACTCGCAGGCTGAAGGATTCAAGATGACTGTCCGAAAGGACGAGCAGAACAAGGCAAGTGACGTCTACGTCGCGTTGCTGCGTGGTGTAAACGTCGGCGGCAAAAACAAGCTGCCCATGAGCTCGCTCGTCGCGCTGTTTGCTGACGCCGGATGCGACGACCTCCAAACTTACATACAGAGCGGGAATGTCGTGTTTCGGGCGAAAGACGACCTGGCGCGCCAAATCCCCGGTGCCATCTCCAAGGCCATATCGGATCGACTGGGACTCCGCGTGCCGGTGATCACACGAAGCATCGACCAGTTGCGAAGCCTTGCAGGCTCCAACCCATTTCTTTCTGCTGCGCTCGATCCGACGAAGCTCCACGTGGCTCTACTCGCCGACAAGCCGGACCGATCCAAGATCGCGGCGCTCGATCCGAACCGTTCGCCGCCAGACGAGTTCTTCGTTCGCGGCATGGAGATCTTCCTCCACTGCCCGAACGGCATGGCGCGGACCAAGCTCACCAACGCGTACTTCGACTCCAAGCTGAAGACGACGAGCACCATTCGCAACTGGAATACCATCGTGAAGCTGCTCGAAATCACAGAGAGGTTGTGACCGCC
>JBAVOF010000241.1:0-3043 GCA_049691835.1 Polyangiales bacterium | reverse complement strand
CAGCTTCGCGAATCAGGATCTCGCCCATTCGAATCCGCCGAGAGATTTCCACGGCGTCGGCAGTCCCAAGAACGTCGTCAGGTGGGGCGCTCACCACAGTCTTTCTGCACAGGAGTATGACATCAATTGGCGTGATCGATTAGGGGAATCCAAGGAGTCGACGACATCGAGCGGGTCTGACAGGCTAGCGGCTCCACGAGGGTGTTTTGCAATGGAGAGCATCGAGAACAAAGTCGCGGTCTGGAGCTTCACGGGATCGCTCCGGCGGGGGTTTGACCCGTTGAGCTGCGGGGTTAGCTCGCCTTAATCGGAACGGTCGTGGAGTGACTCTGAAGCACATCCCCAACATGATCTGTGTCGCGCGCATCGTCTTGGTGGCACCTATCGTATGGAGCCTGCTGCAGGGCCGGTACGGGCTCGCCTTGAGCTTGATCCTCATCGCCGGTGCTTCCGATGCCTTGGACGGTTACCTGGCGAGGCGCTTCGAGTGGCGTACGCGGCTCGGCGGCCTGCTCGACCCCGCCGCGGACAAATTGCTGATGTTCGCGGCGTTCGTGACGCTCGCGTGGATTGGATTGTCACCGACTTGGCTGACTGCCGTGGTGGTGGGACGAGACCTCGTGATCATCGGCGGCACGATCGTCTATCAGCTATACGTCGAACCCGTCCGTGGCGAGCCAACCCGCGCGAGCAAGTTGAATACGGTCTTCCAAATTCTATTCGTGCTCCTCGCGATCAACCACGGCTGGCGGGGCTGGCCGCCAGCACTCTGGCTGAAATTCCTCGCCTCCGCGATCGTGGCGACCGTTACAATCAGCACGGTGCAGTACGTGACAACCGGGCTCCGGCGCGCACGAGCAGCCAAGGACGCGCGCTGACTTGGTTTGCCCCTAGGGCCACTCGGGCGGGACCGGCAGTGTGGTTCCTCGGGCCTTGCCTTGCATTCGATGCGTCACGAAGCCCTCCAAGGTCGAATGCTGCAAGTATGGGTTGCCTTTGAGCTCCTCGTCGATGGTGGACACCGTCACAGGGCCGTAGTTGTGTCCAGGGAACATGCGGGTTTCTCGAGGCAGCGACTCGGTGAGGCGCTTGAGCGTACGATACATGGTCTCCGGATCCCCTCCGATGAAATCACACCGGCCGCAACCCCGGACGAAGAGGGTGTCGCCGGTCACGATGGCGTCGGGAATGCGATACGTGGTCGAGCCAGGCGTGTGTCCAGGGGTATGCACGATGGTGATCTCGAGGTGCTCACCTATTCTCAGCACATCTCCGGGATGTCGACGCTGCAGGTTCTCGCATCGAAACCCCGCAAAGTCGATCTCTTCGCCAAGCATGTGAACGGGCACATCTAGCCTTTCGAGCATCGCATCGACCCGGTTCACGTGATCGAAATGGCTGTGCGTGCAGAGGATGTCGCTGATCTGGACATCGATGCGCCTCGCCTCTTCGACGATGAAATCCGCGTCCCATGCGGGATCGACCACCGCGCACTTGCGGGTGGCTTTGTCGCCGACGAAGTAGATGAAGTTCTCCCATGGCCCCAGCTCGAACTGGTGGACGAAGATCTCTGATTCTGCGCTCACCTCAGAACTCCACCACGCTACGAATCGACTTCCCTTCGTGCATCAAGTCGAACGCGGTGTTGATCTGTTCGAGTGGCATCTTGTGAGTGATCAAGTCATCGATGTTGATCTTTCCGTCCATGTACCAATCGACGATTTTCGGCACATCGGTGCGCCCCTTGGCTCCTCCGAACGCCGTGCCGCGCCAAACGCGCCCGGTGACGAGTTGGAAGGGACGGGTCGAGATCTCCTGACCCGCACCAGCAACGCCGATGATGATGCTCTCACCCCACCCTTTGTGGCAGCACTCGAGAGCCTGGCGCATCACTCCGACGTTCCCGATGCACTCGAAGGAATAATCCGCACCACCACCGGTAAGGTCGACTAGGTGGGCGACCAAGTCGCCCTCCACTTCCGCGGGATTGACGAAATGGGTCATACCGAACTTCTCGGCCAGCTCCCGTCGAGCAGGGTTGAGGTCCACTCCAACGATCTTGTCGGCGCCCACGATCCGCGCACCTTGCACTACGTTGAGGCCGATTCCGCCGAGCCCGAAGACGACCACGTTGGCGCCCGGTTCGACCTTGGCCGTATTGATCACCGCGCCTATCCCGGTGGTCACGCCACAGCCGATGTAGCAAACCTTGTCGAACGGCGCGTCCTCGCGAATCTTCGCCACCGCGATTTCCGGAGCGACGGTGTACTGGGCAAACGTCGACGTGCCCATGTAGTGAAAGATGGTCTGCTTACCAAGCGAGAATCGGCTGCTCCCATCCGGCATCAAGCCGCGACCTTGGGTGGCGCGGACCGCCTGACAAAGATTCGTCTTGCCGGAGGTGCAGTATTCGCAGTTGCGGCATTCGGGGACGTAGAGGGGGATCACATGATCGCCGGGCCGGAGCGATCGCACCCCGGGCCCTACCTCCACTACGACTCCTGCCCCTTCATGCCCGAGCACCGAAGGGAAAATCCCCTCTGGATCATCCCCCGACAAGGTGTACGCGTCGGTGTGGCAGACGCCCGTCGCCTTGATTTCGATGAGCACTTCCCCGGCGCGCGGCCCATCGAGCTGCAGGGTTTCGATCGATAGCGGTTTGCCGGCTGCGTGCGCGACTGCGGCGCGAACTTCCATGTTGCTTCTCCCTCTAGGCTTTCAGCATCGTCGAGCCGCCTCGAAGCGGCCCTTCATCTTGCCCATCCACATGCTCATCAACGCCGGCTTGGGTAGACCTAGCGATCGTAGCTCGTCAGCTACCGGGTGCGCGCCGAGCTCTATCTCGGCGCCTCCCATCCGAATGCCGAGATCTTCGGCGCTCGACACAAAGGGCGTCTCGTGAAGAACCCCGTCGATGTAGCTGTAGGTGCGGAGCGTCTGCTCGGGAAACTCCCGCGATCCGCCCATCGGAAAGCTGAGCTTCAGCACGTTCTGGCCGCCCTTGTTCCAGACGCACCGAGCGCGGTCGCCGCTGGTATCGAAG
>JBAVOF010000240.1:0-2594 GCA_049691835.1 Polyangiales bacterium | reverse complement strand
GACGAAGACGGTGTGCCTGCCGCCTTCGCGAAGAAGGACACAGCGGTTCTCTTGAAGATGCCTGATCAGGTCAAGGCGCTTCATTCAGCCGCGAGATCTAACGGCTCCCGGATAACGTCCTTGCCTTCCATTGATTCTTGCGACATTGCCCGGTTGGCCTCGAGGACCAATTCAACGGCCTCAGCCAAGGCGGCGCGGGTCTCATCGAGGGTGGGCTCCTGTGCGTTTGCACCAGGAAGTTCTTCGACAAAGCCAATGTACCCCTCGGGAACTTGCTGGAAAACCGCGGTGAGCTTCATGGGAAACTCCGCAAAAAGAACACTGTACGGCGGGAGTATATCCCCGGCGCACCTAGAGACGCCGAACAGAGCCGTTAACCGGGCGCCGCAGCGCGAAGCGCCGAGGGTACCCAACAGCGCAGCTGTTGGGCGCTCCGGTTGAACGGCAGGTTATGCGGCAGTCGACCAGGTTCGTCACCCACAGTCCACTTACGATTGTTGGCGAAGGTCATCGGCGAGGGTGGTAGACGAGGTTTACGGAACAGCACGAGCGGGTCGGAGCCTGCTAGGCCACGCGAAGCTAACGGATGCTTTGCGCAAGCTGCGTGAAGTGCGCCGAAAGCTCCGCAATGTTCGGTGGGAGGGTGTACTTGTGAGGGGTGTATCCCGGGAGCATTGAGCGCACGCGCATGCCAAATCGACTGTTCGCGATCAGCACCTTCTGCCTGATCGTGACCCGGCAGCGTTCGCCGTAGCGAGCAATGTCCACCCCTGACATGAGCTGCGTGCAATCGGCGATGAAGCGGAACATGTGCTGCTGGGAAACCCAGCACATGCGCGCCCGATGCAGGTAGCCACCATAGAGATGCTCATAGACATCGAATGCGACGTTGCGGTGCTCGACCTCCTCTAGCATGTGCCACTTGAAGAGATCGCCTGCCGGGCGCGCGGTGCGACGATGATCATACAGCCCGCTCGAGAGGATCCATAGGGCGAACTGAGTGGTGTAGGACTCGAAGCCTTCGATATAGCCAATGCGGAATTGGTCGGTCTCTTCGGCAAGGAATCGCTCGAAGTCCCGCTTCAGCCCGTCGACGCGCTGCTCCAGGCCAGGATAGCCCTGCGCGAAGACTGCCTTATTGAAATCGATGTGCCGCTGATAGTGCTGCGCCTCCTGGCGCGAGAAGCGATCGACGTCCTCGCGTAGCGCCTCGTCGCGGATCTGATCCATCACGCGGCGCAACGACTTGACGAAGAACGGCTCGAGGTGCGCGACATACAAACTCGTCGCAAGATGAGTGTACGAGAGTACCGAGTTGCCCGCGATGCACAGCGGGTGGAATTCGTCAGCGCCGGGGACATCGAACTTCATTGTTCGCACGGTGATCGGATGCATGATCCCTCTCCAGTCTTACCCGCCGCGGAGCAATACAGTGAGTTTCGCGTACGCGCATCGAAGTTTGCGCGTGTAGTACTGGTCGTGCAAGTAGCCCCCGGTAAGCGGGCGGGAGTGGAGGTCTCCGCGCCTCCTTCCGGTTGAGATTGGCTCTCGGGAAGCGCGGACTAACCGGCTGCGATCGGGTGAGTCCGGTCATCCCCCCACAAACGGCGCACCGGCGTGTAGTGCCGCATAACGTCCCGGATCAGCGGCCGCGAAGAAGCGGGCGCAAGCCCGCTTCGAAGCGGTCCGGTCGATCGCACGGTTCGGCGTCACCATCGTGACAACCTAGAGGTCTTCCGGAGTCAGACCTGTGCGCTTGGCGATTCGCGCGAGCATACGTGGACCGATCTCCTCGCGATCATGGAAGGCGAACACGAAGTCCGGCCATCTTTGTCGAAAAAGGGTGCGGTAAGAACCGGACTGACGCTTGATCTGCCAACCGATGCGCAGAAGCGCGGCTAAGACTTGAGCGGCCTTCGTCGAAGGCCACTGACTCATACCGCGGGTACGGAAATGCTTATGTCGACCGGCCGTGCTTCGCCGTGTTCCAGACGCTCGGCAAGTACGCGAAGGGCCAAGACCTGAGCCTTGGCCATTGCCTCCTCCGGAGTACTGCCGTAGGCCATTACTCCGGCGAGCTCAGGAACTTCAGCAAGCCATCTACCGTCCTCTTCCCGCTCGCATTCAATGCTGAATTTCATTCAGGGCCTCCTATGGTCGAGGCACGGGCATTCTATCGGGTCTCTCGCTGTGACGCCGAACGTTCCAATTCAGGCGCGCGCGGCTTCATGCGAGTCGCCTGCAATTGGTGGTTAGGGCGCACTCGTGGCGACACGACTAGAGAGCCAGCTGCTGCTTGAGCTTGGCGGGAATGGACGTTGGTCGTTCGCGTCCCGTTGCGGCAGTGGAACAATGGTCAAGCAGAAGATGCAGTAGAAGCATCCGAGCGGACCGTAGGTTGTGTGCAACTGATGCAGCCTCTCGGGCGCGGACTCGGACGTCACCGATGGCGACAGTTTCCTTGGCAGTCTCTGGGCTGCCAGGCTCTGCTTCCCAGACGCCGTGAACGACGGTGTTGCGTTGAAGAATCAATTCGAGAATCTTGTCGAGAAGTCGCTCAAGCTCTTGCGAAGCTGCGTTGACAGGTACTGCGA
>JBAVOF010000239.1:0-2648 GCA_049691835.1 Polyangiales bacterium | reverse complement strand
GTGCTCGAACGTGGGGCGGGCTGGACCCAGGCCTGCGGCACCGAGCCATCCGAGTTGATCACATCCATCGCGGGCGCTTCGGCATCCACGATGAGCACACCGTCACCGCCAACGCCGCGATGCCGGTCACAGATGGCGACCACCTGCTCAGTCGTGAGCGTCAAGCCGCCGAGCGTCTGCCTCTCGACGATGACGAAGTCATTGCCCAGGCCTTCGTATTTGTAGAACGGCAGATTCACTGAGGCAGTGTTGTAAGGCCCGCACCCAAAGACGGCAAAGTGCCCATCACCAACCTGACGGGTCTGCGTCGCGTCGCTCGGCGAGCGCCCCCACAGGAGCGGAGTGAGAAATACGCTCGTATTCCGCAGCGGAGCCCCGGGGAGGTAAGCCGCCGAGCGGCGTGACTCAGCCCCGTCAGGAACAGCCCATGGAGTTGCCGCAATTCAGACAGCGATAACAAGCCCCATTGCGCACCGTGATATGCCCACACTTGTCGCACATCGGCGCATCGCCCATCATTTCGCCGAGTTGCTGATCGAGCGCGTTGGGCTGGTGGCCGCCCTCGTCGAAACCGAAGGTGACCTGCTTGGCCGGCTCGATAGCGGGCGGCGGCTCACTGGACTGTGAGCCCTCCAAGCGATGCACCGCTGCCACGTCGGTGGGGTTCTGCAGCTCTTCTTGCTCTTCCTTGGGCGGCACCTGGGCAAAATCGTACTGCTTCAGGTACTCGACGCCGAGAACGCGGAAGACGTAGTCGATGATCGAGGTCGAGAACTTGATGTTCGGGTGACCCTCGACGATGCCCTGCGGCTCGAAGCGCGTGAAGGTGAACTGCCGGACGTAGGCATCGAGCGGAACCCCATGCTGGAGCCCCATCGACACACTGATCGCGAAGCAGTTCATCAAAGAGCGGAACGCGGCCCCCTCTTTGTGCATGTCGATGAAGATCTCGCCGAGCGAGCCGTCGACGTATTCGCCCGTGCGAAGGAAGACCTTGTGCCCACCGACGCGCGCTTCCTGCGTGAAACCGCTTCGCTTCTTCGGAAGGCGGTGACGCCTGGTGGTCGGAGGCGTAAGCCACTCCTGCACGGGTGCCTCGACCGCTGGGCCCTTGGACTCGGTCTTCACGTCCGGCTTTTCTTCGTCGTTTGAGTCGTCCTTGGTGTTGAGCGGCTGTGAGGACTTCGAGCCATCTCGATAGAGCGCAATCGCCTTCAGACCGAGCTTCCAACCCTCTTTGTAGATCTGCTCGACGTCCTCGACGGTCGATTCGTTGGGAAGGTTCACCGTCTTGGAGATCGCGCCCGAAAGGAATGGCTGGGCGGCCGCCATCATGTGGACGTGTGCCATCGGCTCGATGAAGCGCTCGCCGATCTTTCCGCAGCGGTTGGCGCAGTCGAACACGGGCAAGTGCTCGGCCCGGAGGTGCGGCGCGCCCTCAACCGTCATGCGGCCAATGACGACGTCGTTGATTTCGCCGATTTGTCTGTCACTGTGACCCCAATGGCGAAGCAGGTGGAAGCCCGGTTTGTTGTATACCGCGGGTTCGATCCCGAGCCGCTCGTACGCCTCGGTCCCGATCACCCATGGCGCCAGCGCAGAGCCGACGTCGAACACACCGCGAAGCGCTGTCTCGGCTTTCTCGATCTCCCGCTCGGTGAGCCCGTTCCCGAGCAGGGCCTTGCGTCCGCAGTGCGGGGCGCCGGTGAAGGTGTTGGTGCCGGTCACGTACGAGACGATGTCCGCCACCTGCGCCGCGGTGTACCCGAGGTGCTCCAGCGCCTTGGGCACGCTCTGGTTGACGATCTTGAAGTGGCCGCCACCCGCGAGCTTCTTGAATTTCACGAGCGCGAAGTCGGGCTCGATGCCCGTGGTGTCGCAGTCCATCAGAAGCCCGATGGTGCCGGTCGGTGCGAGCACGGTCGTCTGAGAGTTTCGGTAGCCGTACATCTCGCCGAGCTTGCAGGCTAAATCCCAGTCCTCGTGCGCGGCTTGAATGAGCTCCGGCGGGCATGCCGTCGGTCCCTCCTCGGTCATCCCCGGACCGCCGTCCTCGTTGATGCGGTAGGCCGCGTCACGGTGCTTACCCATGACGCGAAGCATGGGCTGTCGGTTGCGCTGAAAACCTGCGAAGGGACCCTTGCTTGCGGCGATCTCGGACGAGGTCGCATAGGCATGGCCACAGAGGATCGAGGTGAGGGCCGCGCAAATCGTCCGGCCCTGATCGCTATCGTAAGGAATCCCGAGCTGCATCAGCAGAGTTCCGAGATTGGCGTAGCCAAGCCCTAATGGCCTGAAATTGTGGCTGTTCTTGGCGATCGCCGGAGTGGGGTAGCTCGCGTAGTCGACGGCGATGTCCATGGCGATGATCAGAACGCGGATCGCCTGCCTATATCCTTCGATGTCGAAGCGCCCCTCCTCGTCGAGGAATTTCGAGAGGTTGATCGAGGCCAGGTTACAGGCCGAGTCGTCGAGGAACATGTACTCCGAGCACGGGTTCGACGCGTTGATGCGATCGGTGTTCGGGCAGGTATGCCAGTCGTTGATCGTCGTGTCGTATTGGACGCCTGGATCGGCGCAGGCCCATGCAGCCTTGGCGATCTTGCGCCACACGTCACGCGCACGATAGGTGTCACATACTTCGCCAG
>JBAVOF010000238.1:0-2960 GCA_049691835.1 Polyangiales bacterium | reverse complement strand
CACGAAGCCGAAGACCAGCGCGACGCAAGGCCCGACCGGCCCATCGCTGCAGATCGACCTGAGCACGCGGCTCGGGCGCGAACAGACGCGAGCCCGAGCCGAAAGCCTATTGGAGCGCGAGATCGCCATCCTAGAGCGGCTCGTCAAGAACAGCGCGCAAGACGATCCGCGCCGGCCCGAAGTCCTGTTGCGTCTCGCCGAGACTCAGTTCGAGATGCAGATCGCAAAGAACGCCAAGGTCCGCTCGTTCGACGAGCCGATCTATGAGGCGTGCACACGGGACCAGGACGAGGCGAAGTGCAAGAAGGCAGTAGACGGCCAGAAGACCGCGGAATCCGAGTTGAATCAGATCCGTGAAGATAGCATTCGAACGTACGCGACCTTGGTGCGCGACCATCCGAATTTCGACAGGATGGACGAGGTCTTGTTCTCGCTCGCATTCGCTCTCCAAGAGATCGATCAGTTCGAGAAGGCGCGTTCGGTCTATCGACGGCTCATCAAGGACTATCCGAAGAGCCGCTTCGTGCCAAATGCCTATCTGTCGTTCGCCGAGTTCTACTTCGCCGATAGCGACATGGAGGCTGCTGGCAAGTTCTACCGGAAGGTCCTCGAGTTTCCGCCGAAGGACAACTCCGTGTACGGCTACGCGCTCTACAAGATCGCTTGGGTGGAATACAACCAGGAGCACTACCGGCAGTCCTTGCAGGGCTTCGTCGACATTCTCGAGTTTGCCCGGAAGAACCAGTACGCCAACGATGCGGCGAATCTGGCTCGTCAGGCTCGCAAGGAGCTCGTGTTGCCGTACTCGCACTACGGCTCGCCGGGGAAGGCGCTCGATTTCTTCCGCCGGTATGCGAAGGACGATGCCGAGGCCCACGAGATGCTCGAGCACCTCGCCGAGCTCTACTACGACACTGGCCAATGGTCTCAGGCGATTACGGTCTATCACAAGCTGATGGCCGACCTGCCCCGAAGTGACTCGCTCTGCGATTGGCAGACCAAGGTCACCGGCGCGGTGATCTCGTCGGGGTCCAAGGAAGCGCAGATCATCGAGCTGAAGCGGCTAGTCGACATCTACCGAACCTACAAGGAGGGCGGCAAGCCTGCCGACAAGGTCGAGGAATGCAAGGTGGAGACGGCGACTACGATGCTGTGGCTCGGGACTTCGTGGCATCGTGAGGCGGTCGGCACCGATGCGTCGCCAGGAACCAGGGACAAGAAGACCATGTCCCAGGCGGCGGTCCTGTACAGGACGCTGCTCAAAGAGTTCCCCGACATGGAGCAGATGGAGTTTCCGAACATCGACAGGCGCGACTGGCCGACGGAGTACAAGATTTCGTACTTCTACGCCGAGCTGCTGTGGAAGATGGAGGAGTGGGGTCAGTGTGGACCGGCCTTCGACCACGTCGTCGAGCTGAACTCACAGGGCGAGTATACGAGTGATGCGGCATACGCGGCGGTGCTCTGCTACAACAACCTCTATCAACAGCAATACGTGCCGCGCGAGACCGAGACGAAGTTCGTCAGCAAGAGCGATCAAAACGCGCAGCAAAAGGCCAAAGCTAAGCCGACGAACAAGTTTGAGCCCAAGAAGCTAACGCCGCTTCAAGAGGGCATGCTCGAGGCCTTCAATCGCTACGTCTGCTACGTCGACAAGGCCGACGACCTCGCCACCATCAAGTACCGGAGGGCGCGCATTTACTACGAGGCCAATCGCTTCGAGGAGGCGGCGGTTCTGTTCCGAGACATCGCGTTCAATCACAAGGACAGCGAGCTGGCCGAATACGCAGCGAATCTCTATCTAGACTGTCTCAACGTTTTGGGAACTCAGATCGCGGAGCCGCGCGTCGCCTGCATTCAGGAGCTGGGCGCGTCGATCGACCCGATGTCGGCGTCGTACTGCGGAACAGTGCAGCTCGCCGAACAACACCCAGACCTCTGCGGAACGCTCAGCACCTTGCAGTGTCAGGTCCGGCGCAAAGAGGCCGAGACCTACCAGGCGACCAAGCAATTCAAGAAGGCAGCATCCACTTACGTTCGTATCTTCCGGCGCCACGAGGAGTGTGGCGAAATGGACGAGATGCTCTACAACGCGGCCATCAACTTCGAGGCGGCGCACTTGCTCGGTCGAGCCATTCAGGTTCGCACCGTGCTGATCGAGCGATTCCCGGAGAGCGAGCTCTCGAAGAAGGCCATCTATCTCATCGGTCAGAACTTCCAGGCGCTCGCGTACGACGAACAAGCGGCGAAGTATTACGAGCAGTTTGCGAGGAAATTCCCAGGTGAAGACGGGACACGATGTTCGTCCGCGGATAAGCAGAATGGCATCTGTCCGAACGCCATCGAAGGTCTCGAGCAGGCGACGTTTTTCCGGATCGGTCTCGGCGACGACAAGACCGCGATGGAAGACTCGGACCTCTTCGCACGCAACTACAAGCGAAAGCTCCCACGGCAGACCTCGCAGGTCATGTTCTCGATCGGTTCGATCTACGAACGGCAGAAGCGATGGTTCGAGGTCATCTCGCACTACCGCGACTATCTGGCCAAGTACGGCAAGGTGGGCATGCCGCACCAACTCATCGAAGCGAACACCGCCATCGGTCGGGCCTTCTGGGAGCTGAACAAAAGAGGTGAGGCCAAGAGTTACTTCGAGGCGGCGGTCAGGGGTTGGAGCTCCGGCGCTCCGAAACGGATTCGCTCGCTCAAAGACACTTCGAACGAAGACAAGGTTCTGTACATTCGGCAGGCGCTCGATAGCGCAGCGGAATCACAGTTTTATCTCTCGGAGTACGGCTTCGCCGAGTTCCAGAAGGTCTTGTTTCCCCAGTATCGTGGGGGCAAGAGCATGGCGAGTGTGAAGAAGTGGTCCGACACGGAGTTCAAGAAGTGGGTGCAGCGCAAGCAAGCGGCGCTTCGGGCAGCCGAGTCCGACTACGCGGCAGTGGCGTCGATGACCGTGC
>JBAVOF010000237.1:0-4606 GCA_049691835.1 Polyangiales bacterium | reverse complement strand
GTGTTCAAGCTGTCCGTGGACGGGAAGGACGAGTTGGCGATGGCTAAGGACGTTGCCACCGATCCCGTGACGCTGGAGCTGCTCCACATCGACTTGTACCGGATTTTCGAGGATCAGGTGCTTGAAGTGGACGTGCCGTTGCACACGCATGGAAGAGCAGCAGGTGTCGTCCAGGGTGGCGTGCTCAACGTCACGCGGCGTACGCTTCCCGTACGCACGACCCCGGCGAAGATCCCGGTGTCGATCGACGTGAACGTGACCAAGCTGAACCTCAAGGACTCCATCGCCGTAGAAGACGTCGAGCTTCCGGACGGGGTCGTGTGCACCCTTGCCCCCAAGCTCACCCTCGTGATCGTCCTCGAACCGCGCAAGGCCACGGCCGCGGAGGAAGCCGAAGATCAGGCTGCGGCGGCGACAGCGGCCGCTGCGACAGCGGCGCCTGCGGCCGATGCGGGCAAGGCTGCCGGCTAAGCACCGGCGGGCCGTGAGCACGCATCTCATTGCAGGTCTGGGAAACCCAGGGCCAAAGTTTGCTGGCAATCGGCACAACGTCGGATTTCTAATCGTCGACGAGCTCGCGCGCCGTTGGGATGCGCCGAGGGTTCGCGACAAGTTCAAGGGTGAATTTACCAAAGTTGCCATCGGTGAACATGAGGTCGTGCTCCTCAAGCCGATGACCTACATGAACCTGAGCGGGGAGTCCGCTCAGGCGGCCATGCAGTTCTTCAAAGTGCCGCTCGACCGGGTGCTGTGCGTGCACGACGAGCTCGATCTCGACTTCGGGGTGGTTCGGCTCAAAGTCGGTGGTGGTACGGCGGGGCACAATGGGCTCCGCTCCATGGTGGAGCACTGTGGGGGCGGCGACTTCATCCGCTGCCGAGTGGGGATTGGCCGGCCGGACCGGGGCCATCCTGAACACTATGTTCTGAGTGATTTCAATAGTTTGGAGCGTGTCGAGCTGCCCGCAATCCTCGACTTGGCCGCCGATATGGTCGAGACGGCGATCATCGAGGGTCCCGGCCCTGCGATGAATCAGCATCACCGTCGCTCCTGACGGCTGGCGCAACAGTGAGGATCGGCTATGAGCCCGACTTCCTCGCTCCAGCTACGGGCTGGGGCCGATCAGACCAGGAGGAGATATGGCAAACACAGCGGCAGCGCCCGTTACGCGATGGGCGCGAGAGTACGAGACAATTTACATTCTTCGGCCCGACGTCGGCAACGACCTAGCCGAACGGATCGTCGAACGCCTCCGGGACGTGATCGCGCGTTTGGAAGGCACCCTGACGAAGCTCGACAATTGGGGCAAGCGCCGCCTGGCGTACCCAATCCAAAAGAACACTCGCGGGTTGTTCGTGTACCTGAAATACGTCGGCTATGGGGACATCGTCGCCGAGATAGAGCGCAACCTGCGGTTGTTCGACGAAGTCGTGCGCTTCCAAACCGTGCTTCTCGCGGAGGATATCGATCCGGCTTCCGTTTCCGTCGATCCCGAGGAAGTGCAGTACCTGCACGTCGAGGACGAGGATTTCACCGAAGATGCCGAGCTCGAGCGCGCGCGCAGTCTTGGCATGGCGCCTCGAGCGCCTCGCGGGGGGACGGCGGAAGACGCGGCCTATGAGGACGTCGACGAAGCGGACAGCGATGGAGCTGATGAGGTGCTTGCCGACGATGGACAAGACGAGGGGACGAGCGAGCTCGAGTCCGATGAGGACGAGCGGGAGGAGGGCTGACCCATGGCCGACGATATCGATCAGGACTTCGACATTGAGGGCGGACGCCGTCGCGGCGCACGAAAGAAAGCGCCGGGTTTCGCACTCGCCCCCGACTTCAAGTTCGACTACAAGGATCCGCAGCAACTGCGGCAATTCATCACCGATCGTGGCAAGATCACGCCTCGCCGAATCAACGGCCTGAACGCGAAGCAGCAACGTGATCTGACCCGCGCGATCAAGCGAGCCCGCAATATTGCGTTGCTCCCCTACACTGCGACGAAGTGAGGTAGGCATGTCATCCACAGTCGAAGTCGTGCTCAAAGAAAACCTCGAAAATCTAGGTTCGATCGGCGACGTGGTGCGGGTGCGCCGCGGCTACGCTCGGAATCTCTTGTTGCCGCGCGGTCTTGCGGTCATTGCGAGCCGCGGCAACGTTCGGCAGATCGAACATGAAAAGGCCATCCAGGCTCAGCGCATCGCGAAGCTTCGCGCCGAGCAGGAGCAAATCGTTGCCGAGTTGGCCAAGGTTACAGTGATGGTGGCCAAGGAAGCCGGCGAGGACGGCAAGCTCTTCGGCTCGGTCACGTCCAGCGATGTCCTCGAAGGCCTCAAGGCCAAGGGCCTCGAGGATATCGACAAGAAGAAGCTCGTCATGCCTGCGCAGATCATCAAAGAGGTCGGCACCTACGAGATCGGCGTGAAGCTGCTGTACGGTCTGACCGCGACGGTGAAGCTCGAAGTCAAGACCCGCGCGTAGCTGGGCTTCCCCAAAGCCACGGTAGGCGTTAGAACGAGAGCTCGGAAGGGAGCAGGATCATCACTGGAGCCGAACGAGCGGGACAGGTCCCACCGAACGCCCTCGAAGCGGAGCGGGCGGTGCTCGGGGGCATCTTGCTCGAAAATCAGGCGATGAACGTCGTCGTGGAGACGCTGTCTGGGAGCGACTTCTACAGCGAGGCCAACTCGAAGATCTTCGACGCGATGCTCGAGTTGTTTCGACGTGGTCAACCTGTCGACCAGGTTACGCTCCGGGAGGCTCTGGTCCAAACGGGGAAACTCGGGTCGATCGGCGGCGACGAATACCTCCTATCGCTCAGCAACACCATTCCGAGCGTCTCCAACATTCAGGCGCATGCGGAGATCGTTCGAGAGAAAGCGGTCATTCGAGCGCTCATTCAGGTCTGCCACGAGGTCGCGTCACGAGGCTACGGGGACTACGGAGGCGTCGAGGAGTTTCTCGATCAATCCGAATCGTCGATTTTCGCCGTAGCGAGGGAGCGCACACGAAATCCTTACGAGCACGTGAAGGATGTCGTGATGCGAACGTTTCAGGAGATTCATGAGACGGCCAACCGCGGTGAAGCTATCACGGGTCTCCCCACGGGCTACAAGCAACTCGACAAAATGACCGCTGGCATGCACGCCGGTGACCTCATCATCGTCGCGGGGCGTCCCGGCATGGGGAAGACCTCGTTTGCCTTGAACGTCGCGCATCACGCATGCGACAAGAGCAAGTCGGCCGTTGCGGTCTTTTCTCTCGAGATGCCGAAGGGGCAGCTCGTTCGCCGGCTACTCGGTAGCGAAGCCCGAGTCGACGGTAACCGCATTCGTACCGGGCAGCTCCACAAGGACGACTGGCCGAAGCTCGCTGACGCCGCCGGGACGTTGAGCGAAATGCCCATCTGGATCGACGATACACCGGCGATCACCATGCTGGAGCTCAGAGCGAAAGCGCGGCGTTTGAAGTCGGAAGTTGGGCTGAGCCTCGTCGTGATCGACTACATGCAGTTGATGCGTTCGGGGTCGCGCAATGATTCACGCGAGCAGGAAATCAGTGAGATCAGCCGGGGTTTGAAAGCGCTCGCCAAGGAGCTCGAGATTCCGGTGATTGCGCTGTCGCAGCTCAACCGTGGCGTCGAGTCGCGTGGCGTCAAAGACAAACGTCCGCAGCTCGCGGACCTCCGGGAGTCCGGGGCGATCGAGCAGGATGCTGACACGATCTGGTTCATCTATCGGGACGAGGTCTACAACCGCGATAGCGAGGACCGCGGCATTGCCGAGATCATCATCGGCAAGCAACGGTCTGGTCCTACCGGCACGTGCCGCGTACGTTTTTTCAACGAGTACACGCGGTTCGACGACCTCGCGGAGTCCGACTACTACGGCGGCTCGGCTCCGGGCCTCACCGACTTCCAAGACAACTGAACGCCCTCGAAGCCCAAAAAGGCTTGCTACCCCGTCAAGGATTGGGGTGGCCGACTATAGCGCTTTCACTTCGTTGATAAGGGCTTGGATGACCTTCTTGGCGTCGCCGAAAATCATCATCGTGTTGTCGTACTCGAACAGCTCGTTCTTGATGCCCGCGTAGCCGGGGCTCAGGCTTCGCTTCACTACGAAGACCGAGCGGGCCTCATGGGCATTCAGGATCGGCATCCCGGCGATCGGGCTGGTCGGGTCGTTGCTCGCCGCGGGATTCACGACGTCGTTCGCGCCCAGGATGATCACCACGTCGGTATTCTTGAACTCCGGGTTGATCACGTCCATCTCGAGGAGATCTTCGTAAGGCACGTCCGCTTCGGCCAATAGGACGTTCATGTGACCCGGCATCCGCCCCGCGACGGGGTGGATGGCGTATGTAACCTTGGTGCCTCGGGCCTTGAGCAAGTCCGCAAGCTCGCGAACCGCGTGCTGCGCCTGCGCAACGGCCAGCCCATAGCCGGGAACGATGATGACTGACTCGGCGTTCTCCAGGAGCATCGCAGCCTCTTCCGGACCGCACGAGGTGACCCGGGTGTACTCTTCGCTTCCGCCGCCGCTACTCTCCGTGATGCCGAAGCCGCCGACTAAGACGTTGAGCAATGAGCGGTTCATTGCCACGCACATGATCTGCG
>JBAVOF010000236.1:0-4397 GCA_049691835.1 Polyangiales bacterium | reverse complement strand
GCCAATCCTGCAGGCGAGCTGCGTCGAATGTCATAGTGGTCCAACGGCGGCAGCGAACTATCGGGTCGAGGACTACTTCACGACCATTCGCTGCATCCCCGATCCGGAGGGACAGCCAGCGACCTTGCCACCCGACGAGAGCGCACCGATCCTCGCGGTGCTCGAGCAACCCAGTCACGCCGACCTCCTTGACGCGAACGACGCGTCGACCCTCACGGCATGGGTCGCCGAGGGAAGCTTTCCCAATGCGCGTCGCACGCATCCTGGGCAGTGGGACGATCCGCGCGCCGTGGATTGGCATGGCAGTTACCTGCGGGCCACAGATTGGGAGCCGATCATCGATCCGGAGCGCACCGACGCGTGCGGCCTTTGCCATGCGGGCTCGCCCGCGCCGGTTGAGACGGTCACCGTGTATCCGCCTGGCGCCACGGACTGCACGGACTGCCACGCTTTGCCAGGCGGTGTGATGGCCTGCGGAACCTGCCATGGCGATTTGCTGCGCCCCTATCCGCCTAGAGACCAATGCTACTTTCCAGGTCCGCCAGAAGGTTACGCCCACGAACCCCACACCACACCCTCGGCCAACATGCCGCGCCCCCTCGATTGTCAGGCGTGCCACTTCGGCGAGGACTATTCGATGCTGGGCGGCAGGCACGCAAACGGCCAGGTCGATGTGGTGTTTCAACCCGCGTGGGGCCCCGACGCTAGCTACGAGCCCGACACGATGCGCTGTGCGACGACCTGCCACGTGCGGGGTGGGTCGACGCCGGTCGTTGCTTGGGATGAAGAGTTAGAGATCGACTGCCAGTCATGTCATTCGACTCCCCCTCCGGGTCACACGAGCACCGCCTGCAATCGATGTCACGCCGGGATCAATCCGCAGGGAACTCGCCTCACGATCGAGGCTCCACACATCAACGGCCGCGTCGACGCGTTCTAGCTCTCGTGGACGCTCAACGTGCCCGGATGAAAGTGTGGCAGCCTGTGCAGCGCTTTGCATCCGGTTCGTGGGTGGCCAGGTTGTCGTGACACTGGGCGCAGGCGGCTCGGTCGGCGCGGACCGTCGAGCTGTGGACGTTGTGGCACGCAGCGCACTCTGAATGACCGGTTCCCTTGGGGTCATCGGGGATTCGATGCAGGCCGGGGAGGTTTTTGCTGTCGTGACAACTGGCGCAGGTGGTCGCAGCGGCGACGGCGCCTCCGTGAGGCTCGTGGCAGGACGCGCAGTCTTGGTGACCGCTCGGGCTCCCTGCGACGATTTTCTCATGACAGCTCGCACAGGCTATCGGTCCTTCGAGCGCGTGGGGCGTTCCTCGGTGACAGGACTCGCAGCTCGAGTGACCGGGGATGCGTTTGGTCAGCCGAATCTGGGGCGCGTGACACCTGGCGCAGAACGCCCGTTCCTCAACGCTGCTGAGGTCGAAGCCGTGCGGTTTGTGGCAGTCGGCGCAGAGCGTCTTCTGAGAGTGAAACGCGCGCTCGGTCGTGGCCTCCTGATGGCAGTGTGAGCACAGCAGCGCAACCTGGGACGTCTGTTTCGGGTGCGGATCGTGACAGGAGGTGCAATCCCGTCGGTTCTCGACCGGATGCGTCGAGACGACATCGCGGTGACAGCCCTTGCAGCTCTGGTCGCCGGCGTCGCGCACCGCATGGGGCTCGTGGCAGCTGCGGCAGTCGCGATGCTGGCGAACCGTTCTCTCGGCCAGAACGGGCTGCCGTTTGTGGCAGCTCTCACAGCGTTCAGCGCTCCTGGCGGAAAACGCATGAGGTTGATGACAGCTCGAGCAGGTCTCGTGCCCGCCCCCGAACGTCGCCGTCGCGGGCACGCGCGGTTCCTCCGTTTGGTGGCAGTGCATGCATGCCGCGGCTTCCGACGCGAGCTTGTGGCCGCCATGACAATCCGCGCAAGACCCGCTGACGGCCGGGCGTCCATGACGGACATTCAGGCCCTTGTGGCAATCGGTGCACGCCTCGACGGTCTCGGCAACGGGTTTGTGTGGATCGTGACAGTGAGCGCAGCTGATGGAGTCGTGCATCGCAAGCCCGGCATGCGTGGCGGTGTCGAACGGACCGTGGCACCGGCCGCAGTCCCAGGGACCGTTGGCGCTACTGTCGAACTTGAAGGCGTGACAACTGAAGCAGTCGGTGACCTCTCCGCCCGAGCCGGTGTGCGGATGTGAGGCCTGCTCTTCGTGACAGGCCGTACACACACCGGTGTCGACGCCGGAGAAATCTGGCTGGGCCGGGTCATGGCACTCGTCGCATTCGATGACCTGATTGAGCACGTGCTGCGAATGCCCAGGCGAGAAACGATCAGCATGCCACTGGGCTGAGACGAGGCGCGGTTTCAACTCGACGCGTTGGGCCTTGAACTTCGGGACCACCTGGGTTGTGACCCTTGCGTAGAGAACTCCACCCACGAACCCGAGCACCGCAAAAATTGCGATGAAGATCGCGGCTCGCTTCATTGGCCACCCGAGTGACACAAGCGACAGGGCAGGTCGTTATTGATGTCCAGGCGGCTGCTGAAACCAGATGGGTGTGGGTTGCCACCGGGGCCGCCCACTCGGTGACAACCGACGCAGAGAAGCTCACCGGGGCCTCCATGACAGCTCGCGCAGCCCACCGGATCGAGGCGGGCTTCCTGCCCGTGCGTGTTCGACGAGCCGGGGGGACCGGCCCAGCCCGGGGGGTGCGGGCTTCCGGTTGCGGAGTCGATGCCTGCGACCCCAGCGCGCGTGTGACAGTCGACGCAGAAGAGCTCGCTGTGACAGACGACGCACATGCCAGGTTGGGCCGCCGCCTGCTGATTGTGGACCGAAAAGAAGTTCGCCCGGTGCATCGTTTGGCGCATCGGTGAGTCGAACGCCATGCGTGACGGAATCGCCGGCACCGTGATGCCGTGACAGGCCGCGCATTGCCGCTGGGTGTGACAAGTCGTGCACAAGTCGCCCTGCGCGTTGGCCTGCACCCCGTGCTCGCGAAGGAACTCTCCATCGTGAACCAGATGGCTCTCGGGAGGGACGCCCTCGGCTGCGAGCTCCACGTGGCATCCGTCGCAGTCGCGCACGTCCCATTGCCCGGCGTGTTGGTGGCAACTGAAGCAAGTCGCCATGTTGGGGCGGAGGGCCGTGTCCTCGTGGCTCACATCGACGTGGCAGCGCACGCAATCTCCGGCGCCCCCCTCGGCATGTGTGGCATGCGAGAACCGCAGGTGCTCCCGCGCCATCTCCGCCGCGTACCGAGTCCGCGCGCGGCCATGACAATTCGAGCAGGTGTCGGGGTCGTGCGGGTCCTGGTGACAGGAGACGCAATCTTCCGTCGTCGGAAGATGAAGCGGGCCGGTTTCGCCGGCCGCTTGAATGCCCACATGGCACTCGTTGCAGTTGATGCCTTCGAGAACGTGGGCCCGATGCTCAAATGGACCCTGAGGGCTGTCGTTCTTGCTCTGCAGGCCGAGGATCTTGGCGCAGGCACTCGCCGACCCCGCCAAGATCACCAATGCGACGACTGCAATCAGCCTATTTGTCATTTCTTCGGCCACTGCCCTTGGTAAGAGACACGAGCTAGTGCGCGGACGTCGTATTGCTGAACCTGGTTGGAGCTGGCCTCGCACGCGGCTGCGATGGCCCAACTCTGCGTTGGCTCCCAGCGTAAGGCCAGGCGTCCCCAGGGCCAGACCGTGCCTTGATCGGGCCCGGGGTGTCTCGGGAAGATGATTTCGAACTCGGGCATCAAGCCCACGGTCGTGTCGTGGTCCTCGTAGAGAGGAATCACCGCCGCCAACCGGAGCCCAGTCCAGTTCGACGTAGCGACCTTCTGACGTCGAAGCTCGCCGAGGATGCTTCCTTTGCCTTCGTCGTCGGTTCGCAGAACACCGCGAACGTAACCGCTCCAGCCGAGGTCTTCTTCTGCCTGTCGAAGGGCACCGTTGACCCAGAGGTCCAGTCTCGGCGCTGCCCTCCAGCGGAGGTCGGCCCCGGTCCCCAGAGTCCCCGGGTCGCCCAGCACGGTGAACAACGACGTGGACTGCAGCATCCGAGTGGGCATGCGTTTCGCCACGAAGAGCTCGCCTCGGACGACCCGGCTCTTGGTCTCGGCGGAGATGGTCCCAAGCACCTCGGCAAGGCCGGGGTTGACCAACTCCCAGGAGACCTTGGCCGCCATGTCCAGCCAGCTCGCGACTCGAAGCGCGAAGTCCCCGCCGACCTCCTCGTCCGATCGCTGTCCCGCATTGAAGCGGTCGTAGTAAGAGACCCCGATCATGCCCTTGTTGCCGAGCCCCTGAGACAAGCGGCCGCCCACCATCCAGTCGTCCGCGCGTCCCTCGATGTTGCCGTCGACTGGCACGCCTCCGAAAAGCTCGACGTGGGTCTTAGAGCGCGCGCGGAGGACCA